>CAUABY010000033.1 GCA_958427375.1 uncultured Eubacteriales bacterium | reverse complement strand
TGTCCTTCCGCAGCCAGGAGGCTGTGCGATCGGCATGCCGTACTCAAGCGCGATGATGAAGTCCTCATCCATCATGCCGGCCTCATCGTCGCCCTTGGCGCGAAGCTCAGCCTGCTTCTGGAAGCGGGCTTTCTGGTCGATGGGGTCGTTGAGCTCGGAGAAAGCGTTGCCCATCTCACTGCCGCAGACAAAAAGCTCAAAACGCTCTGTCAGGCGCGCATCCTTGGGGCTGCGCTTCGCAAGGGGCGAGACGTCAACCGGATGCATGGTGATGAAGGTGGGCTGGATTATCTGCTCTTCAACCTTCTGGTCATAGCACTCATAGAGCGCGTGACCCCATGTCTTTTCGGCCTTGCTCATATCAACGCCGATGCTCTGCGCCGCGGCGACAGCCTCTTCATCGCTGTCAATCGCCGTGAAATCAACGCCGAGATACTCCTTGACGGCCTCCGCCATGGTAAGGCGGCGGAAAGGAGGCTTCAGGCTGACCTCGTGACCCTGCCAGCTGACGTCATAAGTACCGAGTATTTCCTTAGCCGCGCCGGAGAGGAACTCCTCAAAGAGGTCCATCATATCATTAAAGTCGGCATAGGACTCATAAAGCTCAACGGTGGTAAACTCAGGGTTATGCTTGGTGTCCATGCCCTCATTGCGGAACTGACGGCCTATTTCGTACACGCGCTCAATGCCGCCTACGATAAGCCGCTTGAGATTGAGCTCGGTGGCGATGCGCAGGTACATATCCATGTCCAGCGTATTATGGTGCGTGATGAACGGGCGCGCAGTTGCGCCGCCGGAGATGGTATTGAGCACCGGGGTCTCAACCTCCATATAGCCGCGGTTATCAAGGTAGCGGCGGAGGTAGCTGATGAGCCTGGAGCGGATGACGAAGTTGCGGCGGCTGTCGTCATTGACGATGAGGTCAACATAGCGCTGGCGGTACTTGAGCTCGGTATTGGTCATGCCGTGGAACTTCTCAGGCAGGGGGCGCAGGGATTTTGAAAGCAGCGTTACCTGCGAGACGTGTACGGAGACTTCCTCGGTTCTGGTTTTGAACACATAGCCTGTGACACCAATGATGTCGCCGATATCGTACTTGCGGAAGTCCGCAAATTCCTGCTCGCTCACGGTGTCGGCGCGGACATAGATCTGGATTTGGCCCTTGTCGTCCTTAATATGGCAAAAAATGGCCTTACCCATGCCGCGCTTGGACATGATACGCCCGGCGACGGACACGGTTTTCCCGTCAAACGCGTCATAGTCATCCTTTATCTCGGCAGACCACGCACTGCGCTGAAACTTTGTCTGCTGGAATGGGTTCCTCCCCTCCTGCTGGAGCGCGGCCAGCTTATCGCGGCGCACCTGGAGGATTTCAGAGAGCTCCTGTGCCTCATTCATCTGATTATTGACTGCTTCGCTCATTCAACAAACCACCTATCATCAGTTTTTTCAAAACATATAAACATATAATTTGGGCGTGTCAGGAGTTGACGCGCCCAAATAAAGCCATTTTACAGCTTACTTGTTCTCAACGGAGAGAACCTTGTACTTTATCACACCGGCGGGCGCGTCGATAGAGACAACCTCGCCTTCTCTGTGACCGCGCAGACCGCGGCCAAGGGGAGAGTCATCAGAAATGCGGCCTTCACGGGGATTCGCCTCCTGAGAACCGACAATTTCAAAATTCTCCTCAACTTCAAACTCAACGTCCAGCACCTTGATGATACTGCCGAGGGTGATTGTGTCCTTGGGCAGGTTCTGATCTATGTTATCGACAATCTCGGCGTTATCAATGAGCGCGCGCATCTCAGCGATTTTGGAATAGAGCTTGCCCTGCTCGGTCTTGGCTTCGTCATACTCGCTGTTCTCTGAAAGGTCACCAAAGCTTCTCGCTTCCTTTATCTGCTCGGCTACCTCTTTCTCGCGGACGGTCTCAAGATAATTGAGCTCTTCTTTGAGAGAGTCAAGGCGCTCCTGGCTCATTTTGAATCTGTTGGAATTAGGCATATGAATATTCCCCTTTTTTATTGTTAACATTATCTCCGACAGCTTTGGCCCGCGGAGATACGCTTAGTTTTTTGCAATTACAGCCTATATATTATATTGATTATACCGCGCCATGTCAACTCAAATATTTTAGAGCCGCGTTGAGCTGGTCATCGTTGGAGATGCTTGCGGTACCGTCACTTGCGGAGCCGGTAGTGCCCTGAGTTGTACCGGTTGCGGAAGCGTCGGAGTTATACACAATGGAGTCCGGCACGACGCCGCCCTTTTTGCAGATATCCACACCGTTCGAGGTGAGATAGGTCTTGGTGGAAAGGCGGATTGCGCTGCCATCCTCAAGCGGGATGGTGGTCTGCGTTCTTGTTCTGCCGCTGGTCGCCTCGCCCATCAGCAAAGCCCAGTTATACTCCTGAAGCACCGCCGCGAAAAGCTCCGCCTCGCTGTAGGTCTCAGTATTTATGAGCACGACTATAGGTATCTGCACACACATACCGTCAGACTTGGTAACGTCATCATTCCCGTCGCGGTCACGCTCGATAAAGAGCGTGCCCTTGGGCAGCAGGTAGTCAAGCAGCTCCGCCGCCTCGCTCTTCAAGCCGCCGGGGTTGCCGCGCAAATCTATGCACAGCGCAACCGCTTTCTGCGCGAGCAGATTTTCAATCGCGTCTATCGCGTCCTGACCGCTGCCGGCTTCAAAGTTATCTATCTTGATATAGCCCGCCTCGGTCTTTTCCAGACGGTAGCTGACCGGGCTTACATAGAACGGCGCGCAGTCAACCTCAATAGTGCTCTGCCCTTTATTTATGCCAAGGGTGAACTTAGCATTCATGCGCGAGCGGATAAGGACTCGGACATAGTCGATATCCTCCGTCGTGACATCTATACCGTCAACATCGGTGATGACCATGCCGGCGGTAAGCCCCGCGTAAGCCGCTGCCGAATCCGGGCTGACCGCAACAACCTGATAGCCGCCGGTATTTTCATCGCGCATGATGGTCATGCCGATATTGGAATACTCGTTCGTGGCGGAGAGCTGATAGGTCTTATACTCGTCAGCCGTCATAAAATAGCTCCACGGGTCGCCAAGGCCAGAGACCATCGCCGCTGACGCCGAGTCGCCCATGGCGGCTCTGTTGACATCGTCAATAAACCTTTCATCCACTATATCCTTTATCTCGATATAGCGCATGGCCTCATTATAGTCCTCCTTGCCGCCGACGCGCTCCACCGCGTTGTGGCTTGTGATGTAATACGTTCCGACCGTAAGCACCACACAGAGAAGCACGACGTACTTCAAGCGAACGCCGATATTAAAAATGGCGGATATGACCCGCCCTATATTATACAACAGCCTTTGAAAAATATTTCTCAAGTCCTGCTCCCTTCAGCCGTCGTTTTCGCGGCTTTTTCCATATTGCTCAAAACGGACAGCCGGGGATTGCCCGACTGCCCGGTATTCTTTACACTCCACAGCTTTCGGAATAGGTCAGGCCGGAGAAAAACTGCTCCGGGTCTATTCTTGAGCCGCCGCTCCACACTTCAAAGTGGCAGTGGGGGCCGGTCGATACGCCGGTGCTGCCGACATAGCCCACGGTGTCACCCTTGGAGACCGTCTGGCCGTTTGTGACGGCAATGGATGACATGTGCCCATACAGGGTCTTATAGCCGTTACCATGGTCTATCATCACGCAGTTGCCATAGCCGCCGTTCACGCCCGCCATTGTGACCGTGCCGCCGTCCGCCGCAACTATTGTTGCGCCGGAGGCCGCGCCTATATCAATGCCGGTATGCGATTTCTGCGTACCGTATACGGGGTGGATGCGCAGTCCAAAGCGGCTGGTGAGATACGTACACGAGGGGACAGGCCAGGAGAATGCGCCCGTGCCGACTACGTTTCCGCCGCCTCCGCCGCCGTTTGCCGCCTGCTCCGCCGCGCGCTGCTTTTCAAGCGCGATGACCATGTTTGCAACATTGGTCTCGGCCTGCTGCTCCGCGGCCTGGAACTCGGCGAGGATTTCCGCGTTCTCTTCCAAGTTCGCGGTTATGTCGGTGATAAGCTGCACGGCCTCATCGAGCTCCTTTTCAAGCTCATCCTGCTCGGCTCGAAGCTCGTCCTGCTTTTCGACTATATCCGCCTTGTACTCCTCGTACTCGGCCACGACCGCTTCGGTATTCTCGCGCGCTTCGATATAGTCATCCTCAAGCTGGCGGTCACTCTCCATAATCTCACCGATATCGTCAACTGCGGTCAGAAGCTCGCCAAGATTGGATGAGTTGAAGAGATATGCTATGACATTATAAGAGCCGTTCTCCTCCATGGCGCGCACGCGGCTGCGGTATCTTAAAAGCTGCTCGTTTTCAAGGCGCCTGGCCTCTTCCACTTCAATCTCTTTATCGGCTATCATGCTGTCATAAAGCGCTATTTCCTGCTCGGTGAGCTGGATTTGCCACTGGGTATAGGCATTGCGCTCATCCAGAGCCTGCTTTATCACAAGCACACTCGCCTGCTGCTGTCTTAGCTCATTGACTACCGCCTGCTGCTGCTGACGCTGTGAAACCAGCGCGTCACGCTCGCTTTTGAGCTCATCCAGCTCCTCCTGAGACGCCGCGTCTGCCTCCACCGGCACCGCGGCGGGCACAAGCGACAGCACCAACGCCGCCGCTAAAGCCACGCTCAGGAACTTTTTATATATTTTGCTCATATCCGGATACCCTGCTGCTGAAATCAGCAGTTATAGTATGTTATGCCTGAGAAATAGGCCGCCGGGTCGGTTCGGCTGTTGCCGACATAGACTTCAAAGTGGCAGTGAGTACCGGTGGCACGGCCTGTAGCGCCGAGGCCGCCGATGGTCTGACCCTGAGTGACGCTCTGTCCGGCGCTGACCGCGAGATAGGACATATGCGCGTACACGGTCTTTGTGCCGCCGTGGTCGATGATGACATAGTTGCCATAGCCGCTGTTGGAGGAGGCAGTGACAACTGTGCCGCTGTCGGCCGCGACAACCGCCTGACCGTCCTTGCCATAGCCGTCAATATCAATGCCGGCGTGGTATCTGGTTTCGCTGGTGAATGGGTCGCTGCGGTTGCCGTAACGGCTGGTGACGGTCATTGAGCAGGGTACAGGCCAGATAAAGGAGCCTGTGCCGGAGACATAGTTTCCAGCGTTTCCGCTGCCCTCAACAACATTGCCGCTCTCATCAACTATCGGAGTGCTCTGCTGTTCCTTCTGGGCGTTATACTGCGCGATTATGCTGCTGATTTCAGCCTCAGCCGCGGCTTCCTCAGCCTCAGCCGCCTTATACTCCTTGATGGCCTTTTCTATCTCTTCGGCAAGCTCTTCAAGCTGCTTTTCGGCCTCTTCCATCTGCTTTTTCAGCTCGTCCTGCTCATCCTTGAGCTCGGCCTGCTTTTCCTCGTAATCGGCCTTCTCAGCCTCATACTCGGCCTTGATTTCCTCGGTCTCTTCGCGGGCGGCTATGTACTGATCCTCAAGAGCGCGGTCGCTCTCCATAATCTCGCCCATATCGTCCACCGCGGTCAGAAGCTCGCCGAAGTCATCCGCCTGAAGGACGACTGCGAGGATATTATATCCGCCGTTTTCCTCCATGGCGCGCACGCGTGTGCGGTACTTCTCAAGCTGGCGCTCCTCGCGCCCCTTAGCAGCCTCGACCTCTTCCGCTTTGGTAGCTATCATACCGGTATAAATATCAATCTGCTCCTGCACAAGGTCAATCTGCTGCTGGGTGAGCTTATTCTGTTCCATGATGGCGGCCTTCTGATCAAGGACATTGGCCTGCTCGCGCTTGAGTGATTCAAGCCTCTCCTTGCAGTCCGCCACACGGCCGGAGATTTCCTTCTTCTGCTGCTGAATGGCAGAGATTTCATCCTCCGTGACCGCGTACGCGCTGACGGGAATAACGCTTACCACAAGCGAGATTACCATAAGCGCCGCTAACAAAACCGCTATCACAGACACTACTTTTTTATTGTTCATAATGATACTCCTTTTCCGGCTTTTGGCGCTTTCACACCCAAAGCCTTTCAACGGAGATACCCCCTCCTGCGGGGATACCTTGGGGTTACACCTTCAGATAGTTCTTGATGGCGTTCACGCCGCCTACCGCGCCGACAAGGATACCCATGGCGAGGTAGATGATTAGAACGGGCAGAGCAACCGCTCTGAAGGGGACTAAATTGAATATGCCGCCGGTGAGGCTGCTTCCGGCAAGGCTGCCAATGAGCTTGCCGGTGATAAGCTCATACACGCCCCACTCCGCGAAAAACGCGAGGCCGCCGCCCAAAATGCCGAGCACAAGGCCCTCAACCACGAAGGGCAGGCGGATAAACGAGTTATTCGCGCCGACCATCTTCATAATGGCGATTTCCTCGCGGCGGCTGAAGCTGGCGAGCTTGATGGTGTTGGACATGATGAACATGGACACGAACACCAGCATCACAATCAGCACCAGAGACACGACGCTGACGATGTTGCGTATGGAAACAAAAACCTTCGCATAGTCAAGGTGCGCGTTGACCTTGGCAATGCCGGGGACATTGCGCAGAGCCTGTTCTGTATCCGCCATCTGGGAAATGTCCGTCAGGTGGATGACATAGCGATGGCGGAACACCGTCTCATCTATACCCTCCATGAGGGACTCGTCATACTTATTCATGAAAGCGGCCATCGCGTCAGAGCGGGAGACAAACTCAGCCTCGGAAATATTGTCCAGCGCCTCAATATCGCTCCCGACGGCCTTGGCCTCGTCCTCGCTCATATCTTCCTTAACAAAGGCAACGACCTCATTCTGGTCCTCAAGGTCCTTTATCAGCGCATCAATATTGACTGAAAGCAAAGACACGCTACCCATGATGATAAGGCAGGCTATTATGACCGTAACCGATGCGAAGGACATAAAGCCGTGCTTTGTTATGCTGCTGAAGCCTTCGCGTATAAGATAACCGCATCTACTCAATCTCATATCCGTAATACCCATCCATTCCGTCGCTGATGACATGTCCGCCGTCTATTGTGATGACGCGCTTTGCAAAAGCATTGACCAGTTCTTTCTCATGGGTGACGACAAGCACTGTCGTTCCCATCTCGTTTATCTTTTCAAACAGTAGCATAAGCTCAAGGCTGCGCACAGGGTCAAGGTTGCCGGTGGGCTCGTCCGCCACTATCATGCGCGGATTATTCGCCAGCGCCCTCGCAATCGCCACACGCTGCTGCTCGCCGCCGGAGAGCTCGCTCGGCATGCGCTTTTCTCTGCCCTCAAGCCCGACAAGCTCAAGCACATACGGAACGCGCTTTTTTATCTCCTTGGGAGCCGCGCCCACCACGCGCATGACAAAGGCGACATTATCGTACACCGTCATATTCTCGATGAGCCTGTAGTCCTGGAAAATAACGCCAAGCGTTCTTCTCACCTTGGGCAGCCGGCTGCGGCGGATATTGGTGAGGTCAAAGTCATTGACGATGACCTGTCCTGATGTTGCCGCCACCTCGCCGGTAATCAGCTTCATAAGCGTTGTCTTGCCTGAGCCGGAGGGGCCGACCAGAAAAACAAATTCGCCCTCATTGATTTGCAGGTCAACGGAGTCAAGCGCAACGGTATTGCTGCTCTCGTAGACCTTTGTGACATTGTTCATTTGAACCATAAGTTATGTATCCTCCAAAAACTCGGATAATCTGCCATGGCAAAATTATATGTGATTCACCTTAAACGAAGCTTAATTAACACGCGTATGTATTAATATTTGGTGTTATTAAGCGAATCGAGATACTGTTTTACCATCATTGCGACTTTGAAAACAATCGCGTGGTCAAACTCGCGCAGATCAAGTCCGGTGATTTTCTTTATCTTTTCAAGCCTGTAGACCAGGGTATTTCGGTGGACATACAGCTTGCGTGAGGTCTCGGAGACGTTGAGGTTGTTTTCAAAGAACTTATTTATCGTCTCAAGCGTATCCTCGTCAAGCGTCTCTATCGGGTTTTTCTTGAAAACCTCGTTTAAGAACATCTCACAGAGTGTGGTGGGCAGCTGATAGATGATGCGGCCAAGGCCGAGGGTCTCATAGTTGATAATGGTCTTTTCGGTCTCAAAAATGCGGCCGACGTCTATCGCAACCTGCGCCTCTTTATACCTGTCAGCAAGCTCGCGCAGATGGCGCGCGACGGTGCTGATGCCGATAACGGTCTTGGCGCCGAGTTCCTCGTGCACGACGCGCTCTATAGTGCTCGCCGTGCGCATCACCTCGTCGGGGCAGTTGGCGTTCGGCAGGGACTTGACGACCACGACGTCCGCCTCGTTGATATTGAGCACGAAGTCATGCTGCTTGTCCGGGAAGAGGCGCTGAATAACCTCCACCGCCGCCACGTCGGGGTTTTCAATCTGGCGCACAAGCAGGACTATGCGCGGCTCATCCGTGACAAAGTGCAGCTCCTTTGCGCGCACATACACGTCGCCCGGCAGAATATTATCGGAAATAATATTCTTCACGAAAGCCGCCTTGTTGTGCTTCTCCTCGTAATTGTTCTTCGCCTCGTTATACGCGACCGCCGTCACTGCACAGAGTGTTTTCGCCGTCTGATCCGTGCCCTCGACAAAGGCCGCATAGTCCAGCTTACTGCTGTCCGACGTCAAGGGGCTGTACGTCCTCGCCAACGTGTACACATAGCGGTCCGCCCCCTCAAAGTCATATATGTGGAAGTCGTCAAGGCGGGAACCTATCATCGCCAGTTCGCTGCTGGCCACAACAAAGCCCTGTTCGTCAACAACGCCTATAGTTCTATCCACCGCGTCTTTCATTTGGATTATCACATTCTGGAATATCTTGCTCGACATTTCATATGCCTCCTCATGCTGCGGCTTGCTCCTTTTTCTACCTGTATAGCAAAAAGCACTAATAACTCCGCATTTCTCTTTCTACATAATAACCCCTTTTTATGTGATTTTCAATAGAAATTATAGCGTTTTTTTGTTAATTTTTTTCGCAAAGTAGTTTTAACGCTCAAAAAGCGCTTGAAAGGCGGATGTTTTTCTGTCAGGTTGCCATAAAGACGAGGTTCAAATCGCTTTGGTCAAGTTCACGAAAATCCCCCTCGCGCATATTTTCATCGAGGCTGAGACCGCCGATGGACAGCCGCTTGAGCTTAAGCACCGGTTTCCCGCGCGAGGCGAGCATGCGCCGCACCTGATGATACTTCCCCTCCATCACGGCCACGGTACACTCGCCAGCTCCGATTATATTCAATTTTGCAGGCAGGCACTGTGTTCCGTCAGATAGGACAATCCCCCTTTCAAAGGCTTGCGCGTCTTGCTGTGTCAGTTCCCCATCCACCTGTGCATAATACAATTTTTCGACCTCGGATTTGGGCGAAATCACGCGGTGGGCAAAGTCACCGTCATCTGTGAGCAGCAACAGGCCGCTTGTATCCTTATCAAGCCGGCCGACAGGGAAAAGCTCCATCCTCCGCATCTCCGGCGTCAAAAGGTCGAGCACTGTTCGCTGGTTTCTGTCCTCCGTCGCCGTTATCACGCCGCAGGGCTTATAGAGCATGTAATAGTGCTGCTTCGCGTAGCGCAGAAGCTCCCCGTCAAGCCTGACCGCCGCTTTGTCAGCGTCAATTTTCATATCCGGGGCGGAAGCTGTTCTGCCGTCCACCGCCACGCGGCCGCTCCTTATTATACTCTTGAGCTCCCGGCGCGTGGCAATCCCCATATCCGCAAGATATTTATCCAGCCTGAGCTGTGCCATATTCTCACCTCGCAAGTTGATACTATTATTGTATCATACTTTGCCCCGAAATTGAATAGCTTGTATTAACTGACGGGGAATCCGGCAGTCACGGCGCATATTAAATTGCTGGAGGTTATAGCTTATGTTGGATAAGGTAGTCGTTTTTACCAAGAAACGGGCGCTGAGCATCATTTTCATCTGCGCTCTGGTGCTGTTTTTGATGATACTGACGAAATGGCTGATAGCCTATAAAAATAATGAGACTGGTCTTTCGACGTTTGAAGGACGAAAAAGTTTCCTTTCCGAGCTCGGTTGGGAGATAAAAGATGACAGCGAGGTCTTTCAGAGCGTCCAGCTGCCGGAGGCTCTCGACGGCGTGATGGAGGATTATAACGACATGCAGCTGGAGCAGGGCTATGACCTGCGCAAGTTTCTCGGCCAGAAGTGCGAGCAGTATACATACGAGCTGACGAATTACCCGGACTGCGATGACACAGTATATGTAACGCTCTATGTCAAAGGCTCGCGGATGATTGCCGGTGACATCCACTCAAACTCCTTGACCGGCTTCATGCACGGTGTCAAAAACAGCCCAGCAACCTGAGCTGTTACGCGGCGTGGCTTTGACCGTGTAAAGGGAAGCCAAACGGCGTTTAATCTGTACACAACTTCTGAGCCTCAGTATAAGTGACAAACGCCGCCTTTCGACTATGTTTATCTCCGGCGGCTCTTGTGCGGACGGTATTGATTATGTAAATTATATTATGCATATAATATTATGTTATATATAATATGACAATCAATATATGTTAATTATATTTTGTAGATTATTTTATGTCTATCAAAATATGTAAAACATATTATGTATTATAATATATGTTAATAAAATTATGTTTATAGAAATATGTAAATAATATTATGTATATGTACGTGAAAAATCCATGGCGCTGCAACAGCGTCATGGATTTTCGTTGTGAATTATCAAAATGTTAGGTCAAGGCTGTTTTGTTCGGGCTGTGTAATGCCGGTCTCAGGCTTTTTCGCGGGCAGAAGCTCATATGAATAGGCGAGGAATATCCCCGCTATGAAGCAGAAGAGGAAGTTTGTAATATCGTCATTATTGAATATTATGGTCTCCATCATATTCTTCACAAAGCTCGCCGCGATAGGAATCGTCAGTGCTTTCACGGCAAAATCTATACCATTTGCGAAAAACACCTTTATCATGCGCAGTACAATAAGTGCCGTAAAAAGCAGCATAAGAGCCAAGCCAGGAAGTCCGGACAGCATAAGGGTATCCACCAGATAGTTATGCATATTCACATAATGCGCCGAACGGCCTTCCCGTTGATTTAATAAATCCGGCAAAAGCATATATTCTCCAATTATTCCGCCTTTTATGAGGCGATGGGGTTCTATACGTATTGCAGCAATTGCTGATTTCCAGTTGTCAACACGACCGCCGAGCGCAACAACGCTCTCCATGTCTCTTGGGTCGGAGAAGCTGCTGCCAATATCATTGGCATTCTCTTTTTTCTCCGAACCCTCATCGACAATGGCCGCCTTATCATCCGTGGCAATCGCCTCATCACCTCGCGCGGTCATGAAAACATTGTGCGCAGAATCTATAATGCCGCTCGTCAGTCCAAATCCCTTATAGAACACCGGCAGGCTTATAAGTGCAATGAGCGCAAGAATAATTATACGCTTTCCCTTTTTCCCATTTATCAGCTTTTTATCAGCAAGAAGCATAAAAAACATTGCAAGCGCTATGCAAAGCGCAACCATAGAGCCGCGGGACATACTCAAGCCGACCACTGTGTAAAGTGAAATGGCAATCAACGCAAGCGACACAACAAGAATCTTTTTTTTACAGGCTGCCATCTGATATAAAACAAGGCAGCAACTTATAGCAAACCATGCTGACGTCAAGTTTCTGTTGCGGCAGGTCATAACCTGGAAATAGTGGGTTTTGTCTTGATTGAACAAAGTAAACGCAATGCCAAAAGGCAGGTTAACATCCGTCCGCGTGGCCGCTGAATAGATACCCGCAAGTGACAATACAAAATAGAATGAGCATATTAGAACCGAAATAATGCCAAGCGCTTTTTTGCGCTTGTCTTTTTCCAGCGCCATGCCGCAGCAAATCACGGAAACGCAGACAATTACTATACGCAAATGGTCAACACTTTTTACAAGTGTTGTATCCCTGTTAAAAAAGCGACTTATAATCAGCCAAAACATATACAAAACAAGGCACTTAATCTCAATTCCACTTGTTTTTTTGCCGAATATTGCAACAAAAACAAGCACTATTTCTGAAATCATGCCCGTTATATAGATTTTATCATGCCAGCCGTCCCAAGTAGAGGAGGAATATATAAACATCTGCATTATGAACATAAGGCAGGCAAAGACAATCACCAGATTATCCTGCACCGCGCTTTTATCGAGTCTCTTTATTTTCTGCATTTTTATACTTCCTTTTCTTTTCAATGCCTTACATTTTACCAGTGCCGCACATTGGTGTCAAGCTTTGCCGGAGCATGCGAAAGGCGAACCGCTGTGAAAACGGTTCGCCTTTTTTATCGGGTCTGATTTATAATCCAGCGCGGATTACCTGATAGCCTCTTCAACAGCAACTGCGACTGCGACGGTGGCGCCGACCATGGGGTTGTTGCCCATGCCGAGGAAGCCCATCATCTCAACGTGCGCGGGCACGGAGGAGGAGCCTGCGAACTGCGCGTCGGAGTGCATACGGCCCATGGTATCGGTCATGCCGTAAGAAGCAGGGCCTGCGGCCATGTTGTCCGGGTGCAGAGTGCGGCCCGTGCCGCCGCCGGAGGCGACGGAGAAGTACTTCTTGCCCTGCTCGATGCACTCTTTCTTGTAAGTGCCGGCAACAGGATGCTGGAAGCGGGTGGGGTTGGTGGAGTTACCGGTAATGGAGACGTCAACACCCTCGAAGTGCATGATTGCAACGCCCTCGCGGACATCGTCACAGCCATAGCAGCGCACGTCGGCGCGCTCACCCTCGGAGTAGCGAATCTCGCGGACGATCTTCAGCTCGCCGGTGTAGTAGTCAAACTTGGTCTGGACATAGGTGAAGCCGTTGATACGGGAAATGATCTGGGCCGCATCTTTGCCAAGGCCGTTGAGGATAACGCGCAGGGGCTGCTTGCGAGCCTTGTTGGCGTTCTTGACGATGCCGATTGCTCCCTCCGCGGCGGCAAAGGACTCGTGGCCGGCAAGGAATGCGAAGCACCTGGTCTCGTCGGACAGGAGCATCGCGCCGAGGTTGCCGTGGCCAAGGCCGACCTTGCGGTCATCAGCGACGGATCCGTCAAGGCAGAAGCTCTGCAGGCCGATGCCTATCATGCGGGCGGCCTCAGCGGCGTTCTTAACGCCGGACTTGATGGCGATTGCTGCGCCCACGCAGTATGCCCAGCGGACGTTCTCAAAGCAGATGGGCTGGATACCGGCGACGATTTCATACGGGTCAAAGCCCTTGGCCTTGCAGATTTCTCTGCACTCCTCAACGGAGGTCAGGCCGTACTGAGCGAGGACACCGTTTATTTTGTCTATTCTTCTCTCGTAATTTTCAAACAGAGCCATTAAATTGTCCTCCTACTCTTATTCGTGACGGGGGTCTATGTACTTGGCAGCGGCATCCCACTGGCCGTAATGACCCTTTGCCTTTTCAAGCGCCTCGTTAGCGTCGACGCCTT
>CAUABY010000032.1 GCA_958427375.1 uncultured Eubacteriales bacterium | reverse complement strand
GTTATGGAGGCCGACATCGACTCTGACGTGGACGCCGCCACAATTGAAAAGACTGGTGCAAAGGTCATTCAGCTGCACACGGGCGGCATGTGCCATCTTGACGCGAGCATGACCCGCCAAGGTCTGGACGGGCTGGGGCTTGATGGTATCGACCTTGCCATTTTGGAGAACGTGGGCAACCTTGTGTGCCCGGCCGAGTTTGACACCGGCAGCTCTAGGAACGCGATGATTCTCTCCGTGCCTGAGGGCGACGACAAGCCGCTCAAGTACCCGCTGATGTTCTCCATCTGCGACGTGCTGCTGATAAACAAGATTGACGTGCTGCCCTACTTCGATTTTAACCTTGAGGCCTGCAAGGAGTATGTGTGGAAGCTCAACCCCAAGATGAAGATAATCCCCTTCTCCGCCCGCACAGGCGAAGGTCTCGACGAGTGGACCGACTGGCTGCGCACTGAAGTCCAGGCTTGGCAGGAGAAGTAAAACTTCCCCATGCGCAAGTCGTGGTACATAGAATTTGATATATGACGTGAAAAAAAGCCGCTGAATTCAGCGGCTTTTTTCACGTTATGTGGTTTTCAGTCTGTTATTCTCTGCCTTTGTCCGTCGGTTTTTCAGATGGCGATTCGGGCGATTTATCGGCGGAGTTTTCGCCGTTGTCTCCGGCATTATTCTTCTTTTTGCGCTGGCTCACAACCACTGCCACGATTACAACGGCCGCCGTGAGCACCATTGCCGTGGCCCAGAGCGCCGGATTAGCGTCATCACCTGTGCGGACAAATCCGGGATATGCCGCCTTTGAGGAGTTGCTGAAAACAGGTGCTCTGCTGCCATCGGTGGAATAATGCTGGTTGTCACGCCTGTATTCAACGCTTGCTTTTAAATCATCCGTGTCGGTGGTCTGCACAGTTATTATTGCGGTGTAGATGTGGCTGTCATAGCGGATGCCGCTTCTGCCGTCATTATACTCGGTGATGGTGTAGTTATAGGTTCCGGGGCTTTCAAAGCTGAGCTCGGCAAAGCTTATCAGCCCGCCGCTATTGCTCACCCGCTGTGCGGTGCCGTCCGCTCCTTTCAGGTCAAAGAGAAATACATACCTGCCGGGGTCGCGGCCATTAAGTGTTTTCTGCGCAGCTATTTTGACCTTTGCCGGATTATAGAGGTAGTTTGTAAACTCCACATTTGCAGGGGCGGTTGTGCTGATAGTGCCTTGGGCAACAGCTTTCGCTTCACCGTTCACTTTGAGCGTGGTTGTATAGCCGCTGGTATTAGCATCCGTCTCGACAACGGTAAATGCCGCACCCGCCGGGAGGCCGACGGCGCTTGCAGATTTTCCGCCGGTGAGCTTGAAATTAGCTACGCTGTTTGTAAAGCTCATGTCACCGAAAGTGCCGTTTACTTTGAAATTATTGATGGTAACGGTGAAGCTGAACTCACGGGCCGTATCAGCCTTTTCCCCTTTTACGGCGTTTGATACGGTCAGAGTGCCGACATCATTGAGCACGCTCCAGTTCGCGGTAAGGGTCATAGGGCCGGTCGTATTGGCAGGCACTCTATAGTTCTGCGTCGGGGTGGTGGTTGCTGTATCTGTCCAGCCGGTAAACGTGTAGGTCGCGCCGTTTATAGAAACTACCGAGGGGCTGAACAGACCAAAGGCCTCTTCAGTGGTATAAAGCGTCGGGTTTTTGCCGGAGGGCAGAGAGTCGGCAAGGCGCGTGTCCGGCGGGGCTGTGACCGCGCTCAAAGCCGCTTGCAACGCCGTCTGCACAGCAGCGTCACCCACTGCGGCTACATTATATGTTATGCCATACTCAATGGGCAGAGCAAGATATCTGATAGTTTCGGCGTCGGCGGGCAGTTCGGCCACAGGCTTTAACTCGCCATGAGCATCTATGTAGTGATAGCTGTCAAAATTTCCCGCCGGTACATATGTGTTATCGGATTTATTGGCGACATTGTAGCCTTTTTTCTCAAGCTCCACAGCCGCGCTTCTGGTTGCAGTTTCTGCATCAGTATCAGTCGGCGTAGGAATATAAGTAAATACCGTTATCGGCGTCTGGTCTTTTTCCGTACCCGCTCTTATGAACGAGATTGAATTGACCGTGCGCGCGGCGGGCGCATAGTAGAAAACTATGTCCCGGCTCTCGTCAGGCTCGTCCGCGCTGAAGAGGCCGACGCGCTCTTGCAGCTGATAGCCCTCTTTCTCCGCGGGAACAGCCGCGCTGTCCGGGGTAAGCCCCTCTACCTTTTCAAGCAGATAGTATTCGGCACCGTCACTCTCAACGATTCTGTCATTGAGCTCATCAACGAGGACAATCGGAAAGTCTTTGTCCTTATCGGCCTCGCTCAGCTCTTTGCTCACATAGTATACGGTGCAGGCCGCGTTCTCGGCGTTCTCGGCGTTCTCGGCGTTCTCCGCACTGTCGTCCGCTCCATCATCAACGCCGTTGTCCGGCATCCAGACGGCGGCGACGCTTACATCCGCACCCACGGGCATATCGGCGCTGAACGCCGTGTCAGTCTGCGCCCCGCCTTCATCCAGCACACACCAGCCTTGCAGGGTGCTGTTTTCCTTTGTCGGGCTTGGCAGAGGCAGGCTGTTTTCGGCACAGCTTGTGTTTGCCGGAATTACGAGCACGGCGCTCTCATTTCCCTGCGCGTCTGTGCCGCCGTTGAAGTGAAATGTCACGGTGCATGTGATAATTTCGTTCACGGGCGGTGGCGGGGTGTTCGGTTCAGGCTCTTCCCCGTCCGCGTCGGATTCCGCGTCCGTCGGTGCGGTCGGGTTTTCTGTGTTTTGGGTCGGAGTGGCCGGCGGTGTATTCGGAGTGGCCGGCGGTGTATCTGGAGTGACCGGCGGCTGGGTCGGGGTTTCCGTGGTGTCTTGCGTTATTTCAGGCGTGGTTCCGTCCGCCGGAGGCTCTGACGCAAAAGCGCCCGCCATCGTCGAGCTGAGCAGGAGCAGACAGAGCAGTACGGCCGGTAATCTGCGCCACGCCCTCGCGCCGCCTTTTTCCGCGCGTCGGTTTTTATCATCGGAATTCTTCGCTGGCAGCTTCATTAACAGCACCTCATTTCCTTTTAATTTCATTCCGCGTATTCGTCTCTAAGCCGCTCCCCTCATCCGTCAGGCGGAGGAGAGGGCAGAGTTTCCCTTATATATTATCAGTATAACACAGCCGCTTCACGATTGGAAGAATTTTATGCCGCTTTTATCCGCACGATGTGCAGAAAAGCGCTCCTTGCCGCGGTTTACCCCTGACAAAAAGCGCTTTTTGTATATACATTTCAGTTCTTTTCAACTTTGCCGAGCTGGTAAAAGGCTACGGCGCTGGCAGCGGCAACGTTGAGTGAATCCACACCATGGCTCATGGGGATGCGCACGGTATAATCACAGTCAGCAATGGTGGAACTCGCAAGCCCATCGCCCTCCGTGCCGAGGACAACGGCGAGCTTCTCCGCGCGCGTCAGCACAGGATCCGCAATGCTGAGCGAATCGTCACGCAGCGCCATGGCCGCGGTTTTGAAGCCGAGTTCGCGCAGGGTTTTTGTCCAATCCCCGCTCTCAGGCAGATACGTCCACGGGACTTGGAAAACCGTGCCCATGCTCACGCGCACGGCGCGGCGGTACAGCGGGTCGCTCCCGGCGGAGGTGAGCAGCACCGCGTCCATGCCGAGCGCGGCGGCAGAGCGGAAGATTGCGCCGATATTGGTGGGGTTCATCACATTTTCAAGCACTGCGACGCGCGACGCGTTCTCGCACAGCGCTTCGACCGAGGGCAGCCTGGGGCGGCGCATGGCGCAGAGCATGCCGCGCGTGAGGTGAAAGCCTGTAAGCTGGGTGAGAACCTCAAGCTCGGCGGCATACACCGGCACATCCGCACAGCGCGCTAAAATCCCGCTCCCCTTGCCGGTGACATGCTTTGTCTCCATCAAAAACGACACCGGCTCACAGCCCGCGTCGAGTGCGCGCTCAATGACAACCGGGCTTTCGGCGATAAAGAGCGCGTTTGCCGGGTCGGCGCGGTTTACAAGCTGGTTTTCCGTGAGCCGGGCATAAACATCAAGCTCCGGCGCGGAAAAATCCTTTATCTCAATAACTCTTCCCATATGTACTGCTCCTGCGTGCTTCCACTTATACCGCCTGTCCGCGCTGTTTTTTCGTCAATCAGCGTGAAGAGGCAACTGACTTTTCATAGATAATTTTTATTATAACAAAGATTGCGCCTATATTTCCCAGTCGCGGTGCTTGGGCGGCGCTCACCGAAACGGGCTTTGCGACAGCACAAAATCCCGGAAATTACTGGCCGCCGGGGAGAGCGTAACGGTGGGGTCGGTGACGAGGAAAAACTTTCTGTCCGGGTTCGGCCTTGCGATTTGCAGTATCTTCACATTCAGCCGCAGCAGCATGTCCATATAGGGCACAATCGCGATGCCAAAGCCGTGCGCCACCATGCCCGCGACGACCTGATCCTCCTGCGTCTCATACGCGGTGGTGGGGGCGGCGTCAATGGATTTGAACAAGCCGTCCACCACATAGCGCAGGCCTGAGCCGTGCGAGAACTGGATGAAAGGCTCATCAAGAATTTCCGACAGCTCAATCGTGTGTCTGGCGGAAAGCGGATGATTCGCGGGCACGATGAGCACCAGGTCCTGATGCGTTACCGGCAGGGAGGTCAGATTATACTCATCGGGGGCTTTTGAGCTGAAAACAAGGTCAAATTCCCGCCTTTTCAGCTTGTCAAGCAGCTCAGAAGTGATGCCTGTCTGGAAAGTGAACTCAATTTTCCGCTCCGGGTGCAGCTTTATGTACTCAGACGCGAGCTTGGGCACATAGTCAACGCCGAGCGTGCGCAGAAGCCCAAGGCGGATGATGCCGCTGCCTTTGGCGCACTGCTGCAGATAGTGTACGCTCTCATCGAGGATGGACAGGGACTGCTGCACACTCTCCAAAAACTGCTGGCCGAACTGGGTCAGCGTGACGCCCCTTGCCGCCTTTTCAAAAAGCGGCACGCCCAGCTCATGCTCCAGCTGGGAGATGGCGTGGCTCAGGCTGGGCTGGGTAATATAGAGCTGCTCGGCAGTGCGGGTATAGTGACCGGTCTTGGCAAGCTGAACAAAATATCTCAGATGTGAAAGATTCATATTCCTGCGCTCCTGACCTTATTTAATCTTATAAAACCACATGGGCATTGGCCTACACAAACCGACCAGTGCCCCTTTATTATGACACAAAAAATAGAAGAAATCTATAATTTTATAAAATTAATTGATTTGTCAATTATCAAACAACATGTTAATTTATGGCCAGTGAAGCAAGCCGGTCACACGGCGCAAATATGAGAGAGGAGAATAAGCCATGAAAATCACTGGCAAAACCAGACTTCTTGGTCTTATAGGAACCCCGGTTGATCATTCCAAATCCCCCGCGATGTACAACTACTGCTTTGAAAAGTACGGCTTGGACTGCGCTTACCTGGCCTTTGATGTACCGCTGGAAAAGGCAGCGGACGCTGTCAACGCCATACGCACCTTTAACATGCGCGGCGCGAACGTGACGATGCCTCTGAAGGGCGCGGTTGCCGAGTATCTCGACGAGCTGAGCCCGGCCTCCAAGGCCATCGGCGTTGTGAACACCATTGTCAATTACGACGGCAGGCTCGTTGGCTACACGACGGACGGCCTCGGCTACACCGGGGATCTGCGCCGCAACGGTATCGAGGTCGCCGGAAAAAAGATAACCCTGCTCGGCGGCGGCAGCGCGGGATGCGCGCTTGCGATTCAGGCCGCGCTTGACGGCGCGGAAGAGCTTGCGGTATTTAACCGCAGAGACAGCTTCTGGGCAACCGCTGAGGAAAACCTCAAGTCTATCCAAGCGGCCGCCCCGGAGTGCAAAATCGGCCTGTACGACCTTGAGGACATTGAGACCCTGCGCCGCGAGATTGCCGAAAGCGACATTCTCACCAATGCCACTTGCGTGGGCATGGTGCCCATGGACGACAAGAGCCCAATCACCGATTTGAGCATGCTCCGCCCTGATTTGATTGTGACAGACATAATCTACAACCCGGTAGAGACGAAGCTTCTCAAGGACGCAAAGGCCTGCGGCTGCCGCACATTCAACGCGCTGGGGCTGCTGATTGGGCAGGGCGCCGCCGCGTTTGAGCTGTACTCCGACGGGCTGGAAATGCCTTGGGATGAGGTTTACGCTGAATTTTACAAGTAATTTTTACAAAATAATTTATATACGAGGAGAGAAAAAATGAGCCAGAAAAAATACTACCCCACCGCATTGGCACTGTACATCACCTACTTCGTGCTTGGCATCGCGGCCTCGATAATGGGCCACTACAAACAGGAGTTTGCAGCCCTGTGGGGCGCGCCGCTTCTTTCTAACGGGAACTATGATGTTTCCATCGTTGTGGCAGTCATCGCCGCCATCGGACTTGGCCGCCTCATCGCCTTCCCCTTTGCGGGCCCCCTGTCAGACAAGCTTGGCCGCCGCCTTTCCGCCCTGATTGGCTGCGCACTGTACGCCATCTTCCTGCTGTGCGTAACCTACATCAAAAACCTCTATCTCGGCTACATAATGGCCATCATCAGCGGCATGGCAAACTCTTTCCTTGACACCAGCATTACTCCCTCCTGCATGGAGATTTTCAAGGAAAAGGGCACCATCGCAAACATCTTCACCAAGCTCGCAATATCCATTGCCCAGTTCCTGCTGCCCTTTGCCATCGGCTTTGTCGCGGCAAACGAGCTGCCCTTCAACGTTATCTTCCTCGCCACCGCCGCTATCATCATCATTGACGGCATCGCCCTCGCATTTCTGCCTTTCCCGCCCTACAAGAAGCCTGTCGCGGCGAGCGAAAACAAGCCCAAGGAGAAGATGAAGTTCTCTCCCTCCGCTGTGATTCTTATCATTCTCGGTTTTACGACCTCCACCACCTTCATGCTGTGGATGAACTGCAATCAGGAGCTTGGCCTCATGTACGGTCTGACGAACCCCAGCATGATTCAGACCTACTACTCCGTCGGCATCGTTGTCGCTCTCTTTGTCAACGCTGCATTGCTCAACAAGGGCCTAAAGCCCTCAAGCATACTCATCATCTACCCCTGCTGCGCACTGCTGACCCTTATCGTGGTGTTCTTCGTACACGCCCCGATGATGTGCCTTATCGGCGGCTTCCTCATGGGCTACTTCGCCGCGGGCGGCGTGCTCCAGCTCGTCACGGCTGTTGCCAATGAGATGTTCCCCAACAACAGAGGCGTTATCACCTCCATCGTTATGATATCCTCCAGCCTTGCAAACTACATCGTCATCAGCATCGCCGGTGTGCTCACCCGCATCGGCGGCACAAACGGGCCGAGCTATGTGCTTCTCTTCAACATGGCCATCACACTCATCGGAATAGTTCTGGCCGTATTCCTCAAGCACTTTGAGAAGAAAGAATCCGCCGTTGCAAACAATTAACTCAACCTATATAAAACAAAAACAGGAGGAAACAAAACATGTCTCAGAAATACCCCATTACCGTCAGCTCCTGGACGCTGGGCGACCAGTGTACCTTTGAAGAGCGCGTATCCGCCGCCAAGGCCGCGGGCTTTGATGGCATTGGCCTTCGCGCCGAGACCTATGTAGACGCCCTGAACGAGGGACTTTTTGACGAGGACATCCTTGCCATCCTTGCCAAGTACGATATTAAGGTCACTGAGGTGGAGTATATCGTACAGTGGGCCGAGGCCAACCGCTCCTATGAGCAGAAGTACAAGGAGCAGATGTGCTTCCACATGTGCGAGCTTTTCGGCGTAAACCACATCAACTGCGGCTTGATGGAGAACTACTCCGTTGAGTGGACGGCGCAGAAGCTCAAAGAGCTCTGCCACCGCGCCGGCAAGTACACCATCGGTGTGGAGCCCATGCCCTACAGCGGCCTGCCCGATGTGAAAAAGGCCTGGGCGGTCGTCAAGGCCTCCGGCTGCGACAACGCAAAGCTCATTCTTGACTCCTGGCACTACATCCGCGCAAATCAGCCCATCGACCTGTCCGTGCTTGAAGGCATCCCCGCAGAGAAGATAGTCGCTATCCAGCTCAACGACGTTCAGGCTCACCCCTATGCAAAGAGCATCCTGCGCGACGAGTCCATGCACGACCGCATGCTGCCCGGCAAGGGCTATGGCGACACCGCAGGCTTTGTAAAGCTTGTTCGCGAGAAGGGCGTCAGCCCCGCCGTGGTCGGCGTTGAGGTCATCAGCGACGAGATTCTGGCTCTGGGCGTTCCCGCAGCAGCAAAGGCGAACTATGACGCTACCGCCGACGTGCTCAATCAGGCATGGCCGGAAGTACTTGAACATTAATCAGGAGGAAAAACAATGGAAAACAGAATAAACGGACATACCAAGCTCTTCTGCCTTATCGGCTCCCCGGTGGGCCACTCCGGTTCCCCCGCAATGTACAACTACAGCTTTGATAAGCTCAACATGGACAACGCATACATGGCCTTTGACGTCCCCGTGGAGAAAACTGCGCAGGCCGTGGAAGCACTCAAGCTGCTGCATGTGGGCGGCTTCAATGTCACCATGCCCTGCAAGACCGCGGTCAGCGAGTGTGTTGACGGGCTGTCCCCCGCCGCCAAAATGATAGGCGCCTGCAACACCGTCACCGTCGGCGCCGACGGCAGGCTCACCGGCCACAACACCGACGGCATTGGCTTTGTGCGCAACCTTGCCAAGCACGGCATCTCCATCAAGGGCAAAAAGATGGTGGTTCTGGGCGCAGGCGGCGCGGCCACCGCGCTGACCATCCAGTCCGCGCTTGACGGGGCGGCTCAGATTCGCATTTTCAACCGCAAGGGCTTCACCTTCTACCCCAACGCCGAGCGCACTGTGGAGAAGATAAAGGCCAACATCCCCGGCTGCGACGTCTCTGTCGACAATCTTCTTGACGATGAAGCTCTGGCAAAGGCTGTCGCCGAGTGCGACATTCTCGTCAACGCCACTAAAGTCGGCATGGCTCCGCTTGACGCTCAGACCCTTATCGACCCCAAGCTCTTCCGCCCGGAGATGGTTGTTGCCGACACCGTGTACAATCCCAAAGAGACCCGCATGATACTCGAAGCCAAGGCCGCAGGCTGCACCGTGGTTGGCGGTATTGGCATGCTTTTGCAGCAGGGCGTTGCCGCTTTCAATCTGTTCACCGGCGAGAACATGCCCGAAGAAGAAGTTCAGCAGAAGTTTTTCAGCTGATTGACAGACGCTAAGGAGATTATAGATATGAAATATCCCACTATGTTCAGTCCCATCCAGATTGGCACCGTCACCGTACCCAACCGCTTCGTCGTCCCGCCCATGGGCAACAACTTTGCCAACACTGACGGCACGCTCAGCGACCGTAGCGCCGCCTATTACGAAGCCCGCGCAAAGGGCGGCTTCGGTCTTATCACCATTGAGTCCACCGTTGTATACTCCGAGGCCAAGGGCGGCCCCCGCAAGCCCTGCCTCTTCTCCGACGATACCGTTGACAGCTTTAAAAAGGTCATCGACCGCTGCCACCGCTATGGCGCGAAGATGTCCATTCAGCTCCAGCACGCGGGCCCTGAGGGCAACTCCAAGCTCACCGGCTACCCGCTGAAAGCCGCCAGCGCTATGGCCTCCCACTGCGGCGGCGAGATTCCCGTGGCTATGCCGACCGAGGAAGTCTACCGCCTCATCGAGTGCTATGGCGACGCCGCCGCAAGAGCGCAGAGGGCCGGCATCGACATGGTTGAGATTCACTGCGCCCACGGCTATCTCGTAAGCACCTTTATCTCCGCCCGCACCAACAAGCGCACTGACGAGTTCGGCGGCTGCTTTGAAAACCGCATGCGCCTGCCCAGACTGATAATTGAGAACATCCGCAAGAAAACCGGCAACCTGCCCATTCTCTGCCGCATCAACGCCAGAGATGAGGGCGAGGGCGGCCTGACCGTTCAGGACGCCGCCGCCGTGGCGGCATACCTTGAGCAGGAGTGCGGCGTTGACGCGCTGAACGTGTCCCGCTCCATCCACCTGCACGACGAGTTCATGTGGGCACCCAACAACACCCACGGCGGCTTTAACGCGGACCTCGTATCCGAGATAAAGAGAGCCGTATCCATCCCTGTTATCACTGTAGGCCGCTACACCGAGCCGCAGTACGCTGAGCTTCTTGTCAAGCAGGGCAGAGCTGACCTTGTGGCCTTTGGCCGCCAGTCCATTGCCGACCCTGAGCTGCCGCTCAAGGCGCGCACCGGCAGGCTTGAGACCCTGACCCCCTGCATTGCCTGCCTGCTCGGCTGTGTGCCCAATATGCTCGCCGGCCGTCCCATCACCTGCGCGATGAACCCCACTGTCGGCCGTGAGGCTGAGCTTGTGCCCGCAGAGGTGCAGAAGAAGGTTGTTGTCATCGGCGGCGGCCCCGGCGGCATGTACGCCGCTATGATGTGCGCAAAGCGCGGCCACGACGTTATTCTGCTTGAGAAGGGCAGCGAGCTTGGCGGGCACTTCCTCGTGGCCTCCTATCCCCCTGCCAAGGGCGAGATAGCTCCCGCTATCCGCAGCCTGATTGTGCGCTGCTACGAGGCCGGTGTAGATGTGCGCCTTGGCGTTTCCGCCACTGCGGAGCTCATCAAGGAGCTTGCCCCTGACGCGGTCATCGTCGCCACCGGTTCCGTGCCCCTTATCCTGCCTATCCCCGGTCTTGCGGACTGCGGCTACATCAACGCTGAGGACATGCTCACCGGCAAGCAGAACGTGGGCAAGAAGGTGCTCATCGTCGGCGGCGGCATGGTCGGTGCGGAAGCTGCCGAGCATCTTGTTGAGCGCGGCCACATCTGCGACATTGTTGAGATGAAGCCTGTTGTCGGTGAGGACATTATGCCTGAGCCGCGCAAGTACATCATGGCAAGCCTTGAGCAGCACAAGGTTGGCCAGTTCACCAATGCCAAGGTCAGTCAGTTCTACACTGACGGCGTGCAGTACACCAGCACCGTTGACGGCAGCGTGGGCGAGCTTCGCGGCTATGACAATGTTGTGCTCGCCATGGGCTACCGCTCCAACAATACGCTCAGCGCGGAGCTTGAGAAGTTCGTGGAGCAGGTCATTGTCATCGGTGAGGCCCGTCAGGCCCCCGGCAACTCCATGATTGCCACCGGCGACGCTCTCAACGCCGCACTCTCCATCTGAGTTATATGTAAGTAAACAACAAGGACGCTGACTTTATAAAAAATCAGCGTCCCTGTTTTGTTGTGTTGTGTGTAAGAGATGGGGCTTGTTCAGCAATGAAATTTATGAGAAATATAGTTATTATTTTTGTCCTTTGGCAGTACTGATAGAAGCAATCAATATTCTGTGAATTGTACCGCATTGGGCATATAATTCTTTTACATTTTCTCGCTCAATTAAATCTGACTTTAAAAATAATTCAACCCAATATTTCGTTTAATAGCATTCTTTGAGCGTTATTTGAAGCTTAGCGACATAATCCAGTTTTCCATGTGCATAATTCGCTTCATGTATATTTGCGCCTATACTCGTTGCCGAACGCTCCAACTGATTTACAAGTGAATAATGTTCCTTGATATTTTCACAAATCCCGCAGGGATTTATTTCATTGAAAAGGGTCTGTTGCAAAATATGTCCAGCTTTAGAGCAAATCAGATATTATCGTCACAAGTAAACGCAGACCTGCAAGGACAAGTGAACAATCGTCAAATTTACTTTATGCAATATACGGAATTTGTGCAATAGCATGATTTCACTCTTGAAATATTGCTTTTTTGCTTGCGGACGATTATCATGGCTTTGTTTACAACGCCGACAGGCTCAAGGAAGGAAAATGTAAGCCATGGCCAGGCTCGAATATACAATAGAAAGAGTTTTGAATATTCCGCTTTGGGAGAAAATGCAGGATAAACTTGCGGAATTGACCGGCACAGCCATAATATGCATTGATATCAAGGGAAATCCTGTTACAAAGCATAGCGGCAGAACCGAATTTTGCAGCATCATCCGCGAAAACCCCGTCTCGCGCAAGCGCTGCTTCCGCTGCGATGCGCTGGCCGGTGTGGAGGCGGTTCGCCGGGGGCGGCCGTTTATTTATCTTTGTCACTGCGGCATCGTGGACGTTGCGGTTCCCATCATGGTGGGGGATATCTATCTGGGCGCGGTGATGTTCGGGCAGGTGCGGCTTCTGAACAAGGACAGGGAAAAGGCCGTGCGGCTTGTAAACGAGATAAGCTCATTTCAGACCGAGGAGGACTCAGCGCGGCAGGAAATGCTGAAAAAGTATGAGCTTCTCCCGGAGATGGACTACGACCGCATAGTCCAAATTGCGGATTTTATCAGCTCCGTTGTGCAGTACACCGTTGACCGCTCGGTGCAAAGCAACACTTGCGAAAAGACCTATCACTGGCTTTTGAGCCGTCACAACGAAACGAGTGCCGCCGAGCTTGAAATTCAGGAGCTTTATGCTCCGAAGGCTGCGGCGGACACACTGTCCGAACAGCTTCCCGTAAAGCAGGACAGCGTGCTTTATCCTGCCATAATGTATATTCACAATCATCCGGGGGAAGCCATCTCGCAGAAGGACATGGCAGCGCTCTGCCACCTCAGTCCCAGCTATTTCTCTCGCCGCTTCAGCCGGGAGACAGGGGAAAACTTCGTAAGCTATGTAAACAGGCTCAAGATAGAGCGGGCAAAGGAGCTGCTGCGCAGCACAAATAGAAGCATTGCCAGCATATCCGCCGAGGTAGGCTTTTTGAACGCGAATAACTTCATCGCCGTTTTCAAGCGCTATGAGGACGTCACCCCGTCCCTGTACCGCCAGTATTTCTTCAAATAAACGCCGGGGACTTGCCCCGCAGCATATAAAGCAGGGGGCGCTTTCACTCGTTCGGGGTGAAAACGCTCCCTGATTTTTTTCGGCAAAAGCCTCGAAGGAATTCTTATATAGGCGTGAGCTCGGCTGCTTGAGTCTCGGTATGCTCAATCTGAAAGAAGCGGCATCTATACGTCATTATATCCAAAATGCGTGAGGCATAATTAGCTAAGTTATTATTATGACAAACGCAAGGGCAAAAAAGAGGTAGAGGTCAAAAAAAGAGGACAAAAACGCATAACTAAACAACAAAAAGCCTACTTGAGTTTTTGTGCAAATAGGTTATTATAGAGGCATGAGAGACAAGAAATAAAGCAGATTCTTGTCATGTTGCATAAAAAATAAAATGAGAGGAAGAGAAAAATGAAAAACGTTAAAAAGCAAGCGAAACTATGGCTGTGCATTTCCATTGCGCTTATGCTTCTCTGCTGCATCGTTGTTTCTGCCGTGCAGACAAACGGCGGAAAGGTCGATATGCAGGAGCTTATGTTTGAAACGGATGCCGGCTATACGATGTGCGCCTATATCTTCGTGCCCGAGGGTGTAAGTGCCGAAAATCCCGCCCCCGCTATTGTCACGAGCCATGGCTATCTGAACAATAAGGAAATGCAGGATGCAAACTACGTTGAGCTTGCACGACGCGGCTTTGTTGTTCTTGCCATTGACCAGCCCTGCCACGGTGACTCCGAGACCATCGAGACCAATGACGCA
>CAUABY010000031.1 GCA_958427375.1 uncultured Eubacteriales bacterium | reverse complement strand
CATCAAGGAGAAGGTCACAAGCCGCCTTGAGGCTGAGGACATAGGGCTTCAGCTCACCAACATCACCATTCAGGATGCCGAGCCGCCCACATATGAGGTTCAGCAGGCCTTCACCGCTGTTGAAACCGCCAAGCAGTCAGCCGATACCGCGGTGAATAACGCCAAAAAATACGCGAATGAGGTCATCCCCGCCGCCGAGGCCGACGCGGACGAGGTCATCAAGCAGGCTGAGGCCTATAAGCAGAGCCGCATAAACGAGGCCAGCGGTCAGGCCGCGCGCTTCACGGAGCTGTACAATGAGTACGAAAAGTACCCGCTTATAACCAAGGAGCGCCTTTTCTATGAGGCCATGGAGGACGTTCTGCCCGGCATGAAGCTCTTCATCCTCGACGAGAGCACCGGCACACAGACCGCGCTTCCGCTTGACAGCTTCGCAAACTTCAACATGGGAGGTGCTAACTGATGAAAAAGACAATGAAAATAGTGCTGCCCATAGTCGCGCTGCTCATCGTGCTGAGCATCATGGGCGGGCTCTTCTTCACCACGCGCTCAAATGAGTACAGCGTTGTGCGCCAGTTCGGCAAGGTCGTGCGTGTGCAGGATGAGCCGGGCCTCAGCGTCAAAATACCGTTTTTGCAGACCGTCAGCACCCTGCCCAAGACCGAAATGCTCTATGACCTCGCGGTGAGCGATGTGCTGACCAGCGATAAGAAGTCCATGGTCGCGGACAGCTTTGTGCTCTGGCGCATCTCCGACCCGCTTAAATTCATCCAGACCCTCTCCGGCAGCATCAGCAACGCCGAGTACAGGATAGACACCGTTGTCTACAACAGCCTCAAAACCGTCATCAGCTCCATGAGGCAGGAGGATGTTATCTCCGGGCGCGATGGCGAGCTTGCCGCGAGCATCATGGAAAATGTCGGCACGACCTTTGACAAGTACGGGATTACGGTGCTCGCCATCGAGACCAAGCGCATAGACCTGCCCGATGAGAACAAGGCCGCCGTCTATGAGCGCATGATTTCCGAGCGCGGCAATATCGCGGCCTCCTTCGTCGCCGAGGGCGAGGCTGAGGCAAAGCGTATCCGCAACGACGCGGACAAATCCGTTGAAATCACCATTTCCGAGGCCAAGGCACAGGGCGAAAAGCTCAGGGCCGAGGGCGAGGCCGAGTACATGCGCATCCTCTCCGAGGTGTATGACACCCCCGATGAGGCGGATTTCTATGAGTTCATGCGCGCGCTCGACATGGCGCGAAACGGTCTCACCGGCGAAAATAAGACGCTGGTCGTCTCCTCCGATTCACCCATAGCCAAAATCTTCAACCCCTGATATAGATAAGCCACAAAGGGCGGATGCTTTTGCACCCGCCCTTTGCGACTAAAAGATGTAATATGCTTGGATCCCTTGCGCAGGTGCGATTCGCAGTGCAAACGCCGTTGAACTTCGGTTTAAAGGCTCCATCTGATGAGGGAGCTGTCAGCGAAGCTGACTGAGGGAGAGATTCCGCCGCTATTCACAAGCTGAGCGGCGTGAGGCGCAGATAGTCCTCAAGCCCGCCGCCGGAGAGAAAGGTCTCTATTATCTCCCGGCCGAGCGCGTCAAGCCCGTCGCAGAGATAGGCCGAGAGCTCGCGGCGGAAAAAGTCAGAGAGTATGCACACACCCGCGTCATAGCCCGCCGTACCGAGCTCGGCTTGAAGCTCCGGCCGCAGAAGCTGGCGCGGGATGTACTGCCCCTCAATCTTCAGCTCGTCAAGGCTGTAGCCGAAGAGCGCCGCGCGCGCCGGGACGAGCTTTGACTCACTCAGCCGCCCGCCGCGCCGTGCGAGGTATTCCCGCACTATCCACTGCCCGGCAAAGCCCACCTGATATACGCCGATGTGCTGGTTCGGGATGAGCAGGTTGAGCGTCGCAGACGTGTTGAGTAGCTGGCGGAGCAGCAGGTTAGCCTGCACGACCCGCCGCCCGGAGGCAAACGGCCAGTAGGAGCCGACGCCCTCACCCTGAAGCGCGCCCGCCACCCCGCCGCCGACAGAGGGGTTCTTGTACCCGCGCGGCGAGACCAGCCGCCACAGCCACGCCAGTGACACGGGCACAAGCTGCACCATGCCCATCACACCGTAATCGGGCCGTTCCGCGCTCGACGGCGGCATGCGCACGCCGAACGAGCGCACGTTCACCTCCTGCGGCGCGTCCGGCGGCAGACTGCCCAGCGCGCCGCGCGGTATTATCACGCGCGGATTGGGGCAGGGCGCGCCGTCGGCATCCGTCACCGGCTCCCAGATGAGAACGCTCGCGCCGGGCACAGCGGAGAGATTGAAAAACTCCAGCGGCTCCGGCGGGTGGATGGACACGCGCTCATACTCGGCGTTGCTGCCATAGCCCGTCTCGCCGTCCACGCGCAGAAACCAGCCTGCCTCCCCGTCCGCGATGACGAGCCGCCCCGTACCCCGGTCAAACTTTCGCTTCGCAAGCAGCATGTCATCACCAATGGGGAAAATCCGGCTCTGCTCCAGCAGCTTTATGTGCCGCTCCTCACCCGTGGCGCGGTTGCGATACAGCAGAATACGCCCGTCAGCACAGCGGTGTATGTCCTCAAGCATCTCGCTCTTGCCGCCGCCGGAAGCCCCCTCGTGCATGAACACAACGCGGTTTTCGTATGGCGACTCGACCAGCGCGGCGGAGGCGTGGTTTGTAATCCAGCCCTCTCCCTCGCCGATGTCGAGCAGCATGGAAAATATGCCCTTCTTCGCCGACGGGCCGGGGTAGAGGTTGTATGAAAAAATCTCGTGCAGCCCCTCACCGCGGCAGTGTACAACAATCTGCTTCCCGCCGAAATGCGTGTGCCTGAACGGCGGGGCGAGATAGATGATGCCGCGCGGCTTGAAACCGTCGCAGATTTCCCGCGCGCTGACAAAGCCCTGCATCAGCGCGATTGCCAGCGCGAAAAACGCCGCGTTCATCGGGCAGACGCACAGCGCCTCGTAGCCGAACTGCCGCCCGCCCGCGTAAAAGGGAAGCACGATGAGCGGCTGAGCGCGAAGCCAGCTGAGCGTTTCGCGCCGCACATCGGCAAACGGCCGTCCAAAGCTGTCCGAAAAGCGCGGCTTGTCGCTTGGCGCATCGTCGCCGATGCGCATGGAGTCCGCATCGCGCCGCCGCATGTAGTCCTCAAAAAAATTCACCGCGATACCGTTGCGGCAGCGCAGCACCTCCGCCTCAGGTACAAAGCCGCGCCCGGCAATATCATAGCCGACGGTGAATCTGTCCGCACAGCCCGCGCCGAAGCAGAACTCCCGCAACTCCTCAATGCTCCACGGAAAGGCGAGGCAGCGGCAGTCAGAGAGCGCCGCGCGCAGATCCTCCGGCAGAACAAGTCTATTCAAAATCGAATCCGTGTACATATTCGATTACCCTTCTTATTAATCTAATAAATAATGACCCCATATATCTTATGCCGGGAAGGGCGAAACGGACAAAGAACGGACGCGGACAAAGCGCCGCATTGCAAAACGCGGCGCTCTGCGTTACAATAAAGCGGGGTGAATCATTATGCCAAACTACGTACTTACACTCTCCTATGACGGCACGCGCTATAAGGGCTGGCAGCGTCAGGGGAATACTGATAATACCATTGAGACCAAGGTCGAAGCGGCGCTTACGCGTATCCTCGGCCAGAGCGTGGAGCTTGCGGCCTCCGGGCGGACGGACGCGGGGGTACACGCCCGCGCGCAGGTCTGTTCATTTCACGCGCGTACGGATATGGACAGCAAAGCGATTCTTGCAGCCCTGCGCTCCGCCCTGCCTGATGATATTGGCGCGATGGAGCTCCGCGAGGCCGCGCCGCGCTTTCACGCGCGGCTCAACTGCCGGGAGAAAACCTATGTCTACCGCGTGTGGAACAGAGAAGAGCCCAATGTGTTCGAGCGGCGCTATGTGTACGCCCTGCCCGCGCCGCTGGATGTGGACGCTATGCGCCGCGCCGCTGCCATGATAGAGGGCGAGCATGATTTCACCGCTTTCTGCTCAAATAAGCGCATGAAAAAATCAGCCGTGCGCTATCTGAAAAAGGTCTCAATCGAGCGGCGCGGCGGGGAAGTCCGCTTCGCGCTCACGGGTGACGGTTTTCTGTATAATATGGTGCGCATCATTGTCGGCACCCTCTTGGAGGTCGGCATGGGTAAGCGCCCGGCTGATGATGTGCCCGCCGCGCTCGCGTCAAGAAACCGAGAGCTTGCGGGCTTCACCGCCCCGGCGCAGGGACTGACGCTCTGGGAAGTGCGCTATTGAATTTTCTGCACCTCAGCGGGATAAATCATAAAAGAAAATGGTTGACAATATGATAGAATACTGTTAGAATTAGTCGTCTCAACTTGGATAGGTCTTATATCCAAAGCAAGATAACGACCGCCGCGCCTGCCGCGGCTGAGGCCACACGGACAGCCGGGTCGAACGCCGAATCTCGCGGAATGCGGCGGCAACTTTCTGTTGCCTTATTGATTGAGCGGGGCGCACAGCGCTCAAGGGCTCAAATTTTGTAAGTTGGTTACTATAAACCGTGCTGCACAGCATACAAACTTGTGAAATGGTCAATAAGAGTAGTAAAAGTAAGTTCTTGCTATATAGACTCTAAAAACCAAATTGGGATAGCCGGCCGGCCTTGCGCGCAGGGCGGAAACTATACATTCACATGACGTGTGCTTTGCATACGTCATTTTTCTTTTTTGTGGGAGTGGGAATATGAAAAAGATAATTGAGCTGAAAAATATTACCAAGAGCTTTGACGGCGAAACAGTGTTGGATAACATTAATCTTGATATCTATGATAACGAGTTTTTGACCCTGCTCGGCCCCTCCGGCTGCGGTAAGACAACAACCTTGCGCCTGATTGGCGGCTTTGAAACTCCCGACAGCGGCGATGTCATCTTCATGGGCGAGCGGATAAACGACGTTCAGCCCTACAAGCGCAATGTCAACACCGTTTTCCAGCGCTATGCGCTCTTCCCGCATCTGAACGTGTTTGAGAACGTTGCTTTTCCTCTGCGCGAGAAGAAGCTGCCGCGCGACGAGATAAATGAAAAGGTTCAGGAGATGCTGAAGCTTGTCGCGCTCACCGGCTTTGAAAACCGCCGTGTGACGAGCCTTTCCGGCGGACAGCAGCAGCGCGTTGCCATAGCCCGCGCCCTCGTCACCAGCCCCAAGGTGCTCTTGCTTGATGAGCCGCTTGCCGCGCTCGACCTCAAGCTGAGAAAGGATATGCAGGCCGAGCTCAAAAAGATACAGAAAGCCACCGGCATCACCTTCGTCTTTGTCACGCATGACCAGGAGGAGGCGCTCTCCATGTCCGATACGGTGGTTGTCATGTCCGAGGGGCGCATCCAGCAGATAGGCACGCCCATTGACATATATAACGAGCCGCAGAACGCTTTCGTGGCGGACTTCATCGGCGAGAGCAATATCCTTGACGGCGTGATGCTCGCCGACTATAAGGTTGCCTTTTCCGGGCATGTGTTTGACTGCGTGGACGCGGGCTTTGAAAAGCGCGAGCCGGTTGACGTTGTTGTGCGCCCGGAGGATGTGGACATAGTGCCGGAGGAAAAGGGCATGCTTCGCGGCGTCGTCACCTCGGTCACTTTCCTTGGCGTACACTATGAGATTATTGTGGACATAAACGGCCTCAAGTGGATGATTCAGACCACAGACTTTGTGGACGTTGATGAGCATATCGGCCTTTATATCGAGCCGGACGCTATACATATAATGAAAAAATCCGAGTATTCCGGCATGTACGGCGACTACTCGTCTTTCTCCAACGAGTTTGACGAGCTCAGCGACGCGGAAAGCGAGAGCGGCGATGACTAAGACAAATACCCGCCGTTCCGGCCTTGTCCAGCGGCTTACGCTTGGACCGTATACGGTGTGGGCGGCGCTCTTTATCGTGGTGCCGCTGTGCTTCATCGCCTACTATGCCTTCACCGATAACGACTTTAACTTCACCATTGATAATGTCGCGCGCTTTTTCACCGCCACCTCCTCCGTCGGCGAGGGTGAGCTGACGCGTGAGGTGCATACATACCTTGTCATCTTCGGCCGCTCTCTTAAATTGGCGCTCATCTCCACGGTGATATGCCTTTTGATGGGCTACCCAATGGCCTATATCATCTCCCGCGCCGCGCCCAAGGTGCAGAAGGTGCTCATCACGCTCATTATGATACCCATGTGGATGAACTTCCTCATCCGCACATACGCGTGGATGACTATTTTGCAGGATACCGGCATAATGAACGGCTTTCTCGCCAAACTTGGTATCGGCCCCTTTCACGTTATCGGCACGGAGGCCGCGGTCGTCATCGGCATGGTGTATGATTACTTCCCGTATATGATTCTGCCCATCTACTCCATCATGGCGAAGATGGACGTGCGCCTCATCGAGGCCGCACGCGACCTTGGATGTAGCAGCGGCGGTGTTTTGCGCCGCGTAATATGGCCGCTGAGCCTGCCGGGAGTCATTTCCGGCATCAATATGGTGCTCATCCCGTCCATATCCACCTTTTATATCTCTCAGAAACTCGGTAACGGCAAGTTCTACCTCATTGGCGACGCGATTGAGGGTCAGTACGTCGCCAATAACCTGCACTTTGCCGCCGCCATTGCTTTTATACTCATGGTAATATTGCTCGCCTGCATGGCACTTTTGCAGCAGTATGCCAACAAGCGCACCGCAATGTGAGGAGGGAGCAGAATGAAACGTCTTTCTAAATTCTATACTGCGCTCATCATGCTTTTCCTCTTCGCGCCGATTGCCATTTTGCTCGTGTTCTCGTTCAATGACGCAAAGAGCCTCTCCGTGTTCTCCGGCTTCTCATTCAAGTGGTACAGGGAGCTATTTAAAGACGCGGCCACCCTCGGCGCGCTCAGAAATACCCTCGTCCTCGCACTCAGCGCCTCTGTTATTGCCACCGTCATGGGCACGGCCGCCGCTGTCGGCATCAACAAACTGCGCAGTAAGGCCATGCGCGTGACTATGGATACGGTCACGAATATCCCCATGATAAACCCCGATATCATCACCGGCATCTCGCTGATGCTGATGTTCGTGTTTGTCGGCAGGCTTTTCGGTCTTGCCACTAGTCTCAGCTTCTGGACGATGCTTATAGCGCACGTCACCTTTTGCCTGCCCTATGTCATCCTGCAGGTTTTGCCGAAGCTCCGCCAGATGGATAGATCCCTGCCCGAAGCCGCTATGGACCTCGGCTGCACACCGCTCCGTGCCTTTTTCAAGGTCGAGCTGCCGGAGATTATCACGGGGCTTATCATGGCTTTCACTCTCTCGCTTGATGACTTCGTAATCAGCTACTTCAACTCCGGCAACGGCTTTGAGACTCTGCCCATCCGCATCTACTCCATGACGAAAAAGACCGTCACCCCGAAGATGTACGCCCTCGCAACCATTATCTTCTTCGTCATCCTCCTGCTGCTCATCCTCACCAATATCGTTGACGAGCCGAATGAAATGCCAGCCAAGGCGAAGAAAGAGCACAAGAGCGCCAATAAAACGGCGGCAGTCGTCATCGGCGGTGTGCTCGTCACGGCGGCACTCGCGGTGCTCGTGTTCACCGGCGGCAAAACGCTTGAGCTGAACGTGTATAACTGGGGCGAGTATATCTCCGACGGCTCGGATGACTCGCTCAATACCATCGAGGCCTTTGAGCAGTGGTATGAGGAGACTTACGGCCAGAAGGTCAAGGTCAATTACAGCACCTTCGCCAGCAATGAGGATATGTACGCCAAGCTCTCAAGCGACGCGGTGAGCTTTGATGTCGTCATCCCCTCGGACTATATGATAGCCCGCATGCGGGATGAAAACATGCTCCTGCCGCTCGACTTTGACAATATCCCCAACTATCAGTATATTGACAGCGGCTTCCACGGCCTCTACTATGACCCGGACGATATGTATACCGTGCCATACACCTATGGCGTAATCGGCGTTATCTATAATGCCAACGTTGTTGACGAGGCGGACGCGCAGGGCTGGGAGCTGATGTGGAACCCGAAATACTCCGGCAATATTCTCCAGTTCAACAACTCGCGTGACGCATTTGCTACCGCGCAGTATAAGCTTGGGCTCAATGTCAACAGCACTGACCGTGCGCTTTGGGACGCCGCCCTTGCGGAGCTCAAAACCCAGTCTCCGCTTATCAAGAGCTATGTCATGGACGAGATTTATAATATGATGGAGTCCGGTGAGGCGGCAATCGGCGCCTACTATGCCGGGGACTACTTCACCATGGTCGACGCGCAGGCGGATGATGTGGATTTGCGCTTTTACTACCCTGAGCGCACCAACTATTTCATCGACGCCATGTGCATCCCGGACTGCTGCCAGAATAAGGAGCTTGCCGAGATATTCATAAACTACATGCTCTCGCCTGAGCCTGCCATAGCAAACGCCGAGTATATCTGCTATGCCTCGCCCAACACTCTCGTGTATAACGACCCCGATTATATTGATGAGATGGGTGAGGAAGCTATGGAAATTCTCTATCCTGAGCTTGGCGATTTCAGCCAGCTTTATAATGAGTATGCCTACCGCAGCCTCGACGCGGATATGCTCGCCTATCTCAACTCGCTCTGGGAAACCCTTAAAATCAGCTGAATGCAAAACAACCGCCCGTTCTTGGTGCATGCCGGGAACGGGCGGTTTCTGCGTGTCGGATATAATTTCAAAAAACTGTGCCGCGGGCAAATAATTTGCGCGGCTTGGGAAATAATAGCCTTGAAAAAGCTCCCGTCAGCTAAAAATAAAATGAAATGAGGCCGTGAAATGAAAAGACTCGGCAAACAGACCGTCGCGCTGACTACACAGCCGCGTATTCTCACCTCCGCCGCCGTCGTGGGCAAGCGAGAGGGCGAGGGGCCGCTCAAGCACTGCTTTGACTATATCTCGGACGACTCGTATTTTGGCGAGCAGAGTTGGGAGAAGGCCGAGAGCCACATGATACAAAAATGCTTTCAGTACGCCTGCGGCAAGGCACAGCTCGCGCCCTCCGCACTCGATTATGTTATCTCCGGCGACCTTCTGAACCAGTGCATCAGCTCCGCCTTCGCCCTCAAGGATACAAACCTGCCTTACCTTGGCGTGTACGGCGCGTGCTCGACGATGGCGGAATCGCTCTCACTCGCGGGGATGCTTGTCGATGGGGGCTTTGCCACAAATATCTGCGCCATCACCGGCTCGCACTTCTGCTCGGCGGAGCGCCAGTACCGCTTCCCGCTTGAGTACGGCGGCCAGCGCACACCGACTTCACAGTGGACTGTCACCGGCTCCGGCGCGGCGGTTGTCACCACCCACGGGCTTGGTAATTGCCTCACCCATGTCACCACAGGCTGCATCGTCGACGCGGGCATCGTCGACGCGAATAATATGGGCGCTGCCATGGCGCCCGCCGCGTATGAAACGCTCAAAACCCACTTCGCGGAGACCGGCCGCGCGCCGGACTACTATGACGCTATCTTCACCGGCGACCTCGGCGCAATCGGCCATGATATCTTGGAAGCGCTCTTTGAGGCCGATGGTGTGCGCCTCGGCGTGCGGTATATGGACTGCGGTGTGCTCATCTATGATAAACGCACGCAGGATGTCCACTCCGGCGGCTCAGGCTGTGGCTGTGCGGCAAGTGTCCTCTGCGGTCATATTCTACCGGCGATGGAAAAAGGAATCTGGAAGCGTGTCCTCTTCGCCGCCACCGGCGCGTTGATGAGCACAACAAGCGCCCAGCAGGGCGACAGCATCCCCGGCATCTGCCACGCCGTGGCAATTGAAAGCGTGGTGTGATTATGGGCAGTGTAATGGATTATATAAAGGCCTTTGCCGTCGGCGGGATGCTGTGCGTCATCGGTCAGGTTTTGATAGATTATACCAAGCTTACCCCCGCGCGCATTTTGACCGCTTACGTTGTCGCGGGCGTCGTCCTCGGCGCGCTCGGCATCTATCAGCCCCTTGTAGACTTCGCCGGGGCGGGCGCAAGCGTACCTCTCGCGGGCTTTGGCAATACCCTTGCCAAGGGCGTGAGAAAGGCGGTGGAGGAGAGCGGATTCTTGGGCATCTTCACCGGCGGGCTCAGCTCGGCCGCGGCGGGAATCACGGCGGCGGTTCTCTTCGGCCTTTTCATCGCGCTGATTTTCAAGCCGCAGGACAAAAATAAATAAATCAGGCAAAAAAATATGCTCCGACTTTATTCGGAGCATATTTTTTATGAAGATGAGCCGCCGGATTTGCGACAGCCGCAGCTCTATGATATCCGCGCGCTATCTTTTCACGCTTCTGCCCAGCAAATCCGAAACCTCGGAGATGGAGACGAAGGCGCCGGGGTCGATTGAGGTGACAAGCTGTTTCATGCGCGCGACCTGAAAGCGGTTGACGACGAAATAGATAATCGTCTGCTCCTTGCCGGAGTAGTAGCCCATCGCGGCAATCTGTGTCACGCCGAGGCCGAAAGCGGAGGACAGCGCCGCGCTTATCTCCTCCGGCCTGCCGGTCACAATCATCGCGGCCTTGGCTTTGTCAAGACCCTCAACTATGAAGTCAACGGCGCGGATAGCCACGCAGTAGGCGATAATGGAGTAGAGCGGCAGAACCCAGCTGTGGAAAATACAGCCCGCCACGAGGTAAAGCACCACGTTATAAATCATCACGAAGCTGCCCACCGTCAAGCCCAGCCGCTTTGCAAAGATGACGGCCATTACCTCAATTCCATCCATCGCACCGCCGAAGCGTATTGTAAAGCCGCTGCCAATGCCGGAGATAAGCCCGCCGAAGAGCGCGCACAGCAGCAAATCATTGCCGGCAAAGGGAGAGCCGTTTGTCAAATCAATGGGCAGAATATAACTGAAAAGATATGTAAACGCCGAGTAGACGAGCACCGCGAAAAGAGAGTACACCGTGAAGCACAGCCCCTCGCGCTTGAGCCCGTACAGGAAGAGCGGCGTGTTCAGGAACAGCAGGAACAGGCTGATGGAAAACTCGCGCGGCGTGAGCAGGGCAAGGAGCATGGAAGTGCCGGAAATTCCGCTGTCGTACAAATTCACCGGCGCGAGCAGCAGGCTGACCGCCACGGCATTCAGTATACCGGCGCCAAGCAGCATAACAAAATTGATAAGGCGAAATGACGACAGCTGACCGCGCAGGCGGCTCAACCGCTTTTTAAGCTTCTTCGCTTTTGACGATTTAATCTTCTTCATGCGTCCTCCCTGCGTAAAATTTTAAGAAGAGCGGCGATTGATACTTGTGCTAATCGCCATATTTTAATACATTCTACTATATTATATTTCACAATTCAATGTGAAGTCTGTGTAGAGTTTATGTAGAGAATGTAAACTTTACTTAATTGGAGAGCTTGACGTGGAGGGTGAGATGTAATAGAATATAAAAATATGGAATAGAGATAAATACTTTGAGGCAATTGATATAATTGCGCGGAGGGTCTTATGAATAAGACAGTTTTGACCTGGCTGGATAAAACAGCGGACATATACGCGGACAAGACGGCCTTTATCGACAGTGACACTCGGCTGAGCTTTAAGGATTTTAACAGGCTCTCCATGTCTATCGGCACTTTTCTGGCCGCGCGCATGCAGGGCGTAAAGCCGGTTGTTGTTATGAGCGGCAGGCACGTTCTGACCCCGGCGGCATTTCTGGGCGTAGTGCGCGCGGGCTGCTTTTACGCGCCGATTGACGGCAGTATGCCCGCCGCGAGGCTAAAGCAGATACTTTCTGTCATCAAGGCGGATGTGATGCTGGTCGATAGGGCGAATGTCGACACGGCCAAGGCACTGGACTTTGCCGGTGATATCTTTGTGATTGAGGACATAGCGGACACACCCATAGATGAGGCGCTCATTTCCCACGCCGCGTCCCGGCTCATCCCGACATCACCGCTCTATGTTATTTTCACTTCCGGCTCAACGGGTGTTCCCAAGGGCGTTATCACCTCTCACGAGTCGTTGATGAACTATATAGACGCTGTGCGTGCGGTTTTGGACATAAACGAAACTGACGTGCTGGGCAGCCAGTCGCCCTTTGACTATATCGCGGCCATAAGGGACATATATTTCCCGCTGAGAACAGGCGCGACGACCGTAGTTGTCCCGAAAAATGAGTTTTCCATGCCCACACAGCTTTTTGACACGCTCAACAAACACAAGGTCACGGCCATCTGCTGGAGCGCCGCGGGGCTTGAAGTCCCGGCAAAGCTCAACGGTTTTTCAGCGTCCAAGCCGGAATACCTGAAAAAGGTCTGCTTTTCCGGTTCGGTCATGCCGGGCAAGTACCTCAAGATGTGGCAGGAGAATCTGCCGGACGCGCTCTTTGTAAACCAGTACGGCCCGACGGAGGCCACCGCCTCCTGCACCTATTACGTCGTAGGGGAGAAGGCGGAGGATACAACGGTTCTGCCAATAGGAAAGCCCTATGACAATTACGGCATTTTGCTGCTTAATGAGGACAACAGCCCCACGGAGCCCGGTGAGCTGGGTGAAATCTGCGTCAGCGGGCCGGGGCTTGCGCTTGGCTATTACGGCGACATGGAGCGCACACAGCAGGCCTTTATCCAAAATCCGCTCAACAGCGCTTACCGCGAGCTTATCTACAAAACCGGGGATCTTGGCCGCCTGCGCCCCGACGGGAACCTTGAGTTTCACGGGCGCAAGGATCGCCAGATAAAGCACATGGGTCACCGCGTCGAGCTGGGTGAGATTGAGAAAACGGCGAACGAGGTTGAGGGCGTGAGCGGCTCGTGCGCCTTGTATGACGGGGAGAAGGAGTTTTTGTACCTCTTCTACACGGGCGAGGCCACGTCGAAAGACATAGTTTTGCATTTTCGCGCCGTGCTCCCGGCATTTATGGTGCCGAGGCGGCTTATAGAGCTTGACGAATTCCCGACACTGCCCAACGGCAAGCTGGATATGCAGGCATTAAAAAAATATTTCAAATAAAAGGAGAACAATCATGGATGAGCTTATGAGAATTTTAGGAGAGCTGCGCCCCGACGTGGATTTTGAAAACGAGAAATCTCTCGTCACCGGAGGCGTGCTGGATTCTTTTGACATCGTGTCGCTTGTCGCGGAAATAAGCGACAATTTTGACGTTGAGATAAAGCCCAACCACCTCGTCCCTGAAAACTTCAACTCCGCTGAAGCTATGCTGGCGCTGATTGAAAAGCTGGAAGATGAATAATAACTTCGACCGCGGCCTGCGTACACTGGCTGAAAGCGTACATACTCCCGCCTATGTTTTCAACAGCGACATTTTCAGCGAGCGCGCGGCGCTGGTAAAAACCGAGTTCGGCGAAAGAACCGGGCTGTGCTTTTCCATTAAGGCCAATCCCTTTCTGCTAAAGCGCATCCCGGACGAGTTTGACTTTATCGAAGTATGCAGCCCCGGCGAGCTGACCGTCTGTGAGCGGCTTGGCATTGATATGGGCAAAGTTATCTTCTCCGGCGTGAACAAAACCAGAGAGGATGTTTCGCGTGCCATGGACGACGGTGTGGGCGTTTTTACCGCGGAGAGCCGCCTTCATCTGCGGCTGATAAACGACGCGGCGCAGATGCGCGGCGTAACGGTGCCGCTTCTTTTGCGGCTGACGGCGGGCAGTCAGTTCGGCATGGACAGGGCGGATATTATAGACATTGTGGAGCGCCGCGCGGAGTACGCGGGGGTACATATTGTCGGGCTGCACTATTTTTCCGGTACGCAAAAGCGCAAAACCGCGCTTATCGAGCGGGAGCTCGACAAAGTAATGGAGTTTGTGCGCGAGATACGGCTTGAGCAC
>CAUABY010000030.1 GCA_958427375.1 uncultured Eubacteriales bacterium | reverse complement strand
ACCGCGCCCGTGTCCAGATCCCGCTCGCAGATATCAGCGTCAAACTCTCCGGGGACGAGCTCATTCATTGGGAAGCTGAGCACATCCGTCGCCCTGTCCACTCCGCGAAACTCGCGGTTTACCTCGTGTATGCCCTCATCGTCCGTCAGCGCCACGCTGATTATACAGGGCACATCTATGTTTTCAGCTTCAAGCGCCATGTTTATGGCCTTTTTTATAAATGCCGCCGCATTGTTATGGCCGAGGTTTTTCATCTCACGGGTTATATATATCTCATGCTTCATGCTTATTTCCTCGCATATTTCCTGGGTGGAAGCTTTTTTACAGGCTCAGGCGGATTTTTCCTGTCATACACCTCATAGGCCTCAATTATTTTTTGCACAAGCCTGTGCCGCACAACGTCCGAGCCTGTGAGCGTGCATATGGCAATATCATCTATACCGTCGAGCACTTTCATCGCAATTTTAAGCCCGCTTGTCTTATCCTCAGGCAGGTCTATCTGCGTGATATCCCCCGTGATGACAACCTTTGAGCCAAAGCCTATTCTCGTCAAGAACATCTTCATCTGCTCGCGCGAGGTGTTCTGTGCCTCGTCAAGGATGATAAAGCTGTCGTCAAGCGTGCGGCCGCGCATATACGCCAGCGGCGCAACCTCTATATTACCGTGCTCAAGATATTTCTGATAGGTGTCCGCGCCGAGCATGTCAAAAAGTGCGTCGTACAGCGGGCGCAGGTATGGGTCAACCTTGCTCTGCAAGTCGCCGGGCAGAAAACCAAGCCGTTCGCCCGCCTCAACCGCGGGGCGCGTGAGTATTATGCGGTTTACCTCCTCCGCACGGAAAGCCGCAACCGCCGCCGCGACGGCAAGGTAGGTCTTGCCTGTACCGGCAGGGCCAATGCCGAGGGTAATGGTGTTTCCCGCTATCGCGTCGCAATAGGTCTTTTGGCCAAGTGTCTTGGGCTTAATGGGCTTGCCCTTTGCCGTTATGCAAATGACATCTCCGGCAAGCTCGTTGATTTTGGCCTCCTTACCCTCGCTGACAAGCTTCAGAATATAGCGCACATTCTGCGCGTCTATATTCTCTCCCTTGGCGGCAAGCGTCAAAAGCCCGTTTATCGCTTTCTCGGCGAGCATTACATCCTCCGCCTCGCCGCAGATATGGATGAGGTCGTCCCGGTCAAGCACCTTTACACCGAGCTCCGTCTCAATAATGCGGAGGTTCTGGTCAAAAGAGCCGAACACACTGATAATATGCTCCATTCTATCCACTTTGATGGTCTGTTCTATCATTCGTATTTCCTTTCACGGCGTACTCAGTCCGCCGGTAAATATTCTCTCACTTCGGCGATATTTTCAACACACGCGGCACGCAGAGTGACCACCGTCAAGCCCTTGCTCGCGCCCACGGTGACAGATGAGGACAGTATCTCGCCGGTAACGGAAGATGCCAATTGCTTTTGCAGTCTGTCCGCCATGCCCTCAGCATCCGAATATGCCGCGCTCTCCAATTTATATGGACGCAGCTCCTCGACAACGAACGTAACAGGCAGGGCAAAAAGCCCCTCCGCACTAAGTTTATAACTATGTATGATTTTATCACATCCGTCAACAGTATTTCCACTACTAAAATAAAAATTGACGCGGTTTTTGCCAAATTTTACGGCAAAGCGGTGCTTTGTCCTGCCGTGCGGCGTTTTCTGCTGCATTTCGGCCGGGCAGACCGCTGTCATCTCACGCCATGTGTCGGCGTACACCGCGCCTTGGGCACGGATATTTCGCGGCGCGGCCGTGATGCTGTCCATCGTGCCAGATATAAGCGTCTCCCCCTCAGTCACGGCCTGACCTATGCCGACCTGCGGCTGTCCGTTCAGCACGGAGAGCTTTTTTATTATGCCGGTGCCGGAGGCCACAATATCCGCCCCATCGCTCTCAATATAAATTTCCGGCTTCTCCTGCCGCTCGCTGACAAGGACAAGGGCGCGCGAGGAGCTGACATTCACCGTCATCCACGCGAGCTCAGGCAGGGCTGTCAGCATTTCACTGCGTATTAAATCCGTGCTGAGATTGGGCCAATAACTTCCGCAGTCCACGCCGCAGGCGGCAAGGGCGCGCAGAACCTCTCCCTCCGTCAAGTCCTCACAGCCGCGCACGTCTATATCCCATATAAAAAGGGTCGACGCGCAGAGCAGGGCGAGAATAACCAGTGCCAGAACCAAGAGCCAGATATGATTTTTCAAAAAAGCCTTGTTCCTGCTTCCACCGGTCGAGTTTATTTTTTTAAGCTCACACATACACTTTTTTGCTATGTTCTCAAGCAGCGGCAAATCCGCCTCGTACACACAAAAGCGCAGTGTGTACTCATCCGCGCACTCAAGCTCCCACAGCTCCACGGCGGAAAGCGCGCAGGTATTGAGCACCGATTCCGGAAACGCGCCGCAGACTTCTACCCTGCTGTAGCCGCGCAAATTTCTTTCAAGCCTTTTCATCATTCCCACTCCAAAGTTCTGATTCGCCCGCTGATTATCAGCCTGTCGCGCGTCATTGCCGACAGGCACAAGCAATCTCCGAGTATGCTGAGCTTGCCGCGCGGCAGCTTGAGCACGATTTGCCCCTCGCCATAACTCAGCACGCCGCAGTGATTTTCCACCATGAGCCGCCTCCCCGCTGTGACCGTGACTTTCGCCGCGCCGAGGAGCGCATCCTCCGGAAGCTCCAAGGCCTCTGCCAGCAGTTCCACTTGTTCATGTATGCTTTTCAGTCGGCACACCCCCAGTCTGTATAAATCTATGCATGAGCGCATAGTTTGATACTAAAGTTGACGGCGGCGGGCACAGCTTATGCCTTAGACCGCTCAAACAACAGGGGGCAAGGACATGAAAAACAAAATTGCCGTTATTTGCTCGCTCGGCACTCTGGCGGCGCTCATCTTCTCATCGGGCGCGGTGCTTGATAGCTGCAAAGCAGCGCTTGGGCTCTGCGCTGAGCTGATTATCCCCTCGCTCTTTCCCTTTTTTGTGGTGTCTATTCTTTTGAACAGGCTCGGACTGCCGGGCTTTCTCGCCCGCGTGAGTACGCCAGCCGCGCGTTTTCTGTTCGGGATCTCCGGCGCGGGCTCGTCAGCACTTATTATGGGGCTGATGGGTGGATACCCTCTCGGCGCGGCCTACATCGCGGACATGCATGAAAGCGGCGCGATTGGCACCGCGGAGGCCGAGCAGCTCTTGGGCTTTTGCAACAATTCCGGCCCCGCCTTCATAATAGGCGCGGTGGGCGCCGGGGTATTCTCCTCGGCAAAGGTCGGGCTCTTTCTCTACTGCGTACATATCACCGCCGCGACTCTCACAGGGATTATAATAAAGAACCGCAGTCTGACAAGCTCTATGGCGAAGCCTGCCGTACCCTCTCCCATGCCGTTTTCGCTGGCGCTGCCGGAGGCTGTAAAACAAGCCGTCACATCAATTATAAATGTATGCGGATTTGTGGTCTGCTTTTCCGTATTCGTGGGTCTATTGGATGCGCACGGCATTTTCTCAATGCTTGTAGGACGTATTTCCGCCCGGACAGGCTTTCAGCTGCACTGGGTTCGCGCGCTTTTGACCGGGGCATTGGAGCTTGGCAGCGGTGTTGGCGCGATGCGCGGCTTCAGCGTGTCACCTGTCAATCTGGCGCTCGCGGCCTTCATCCTCGGCTGGGGCGGGCTGTCCGTACATTTCCAAACGCTTGCTTTACTCGCCGGGAGCAGCATAAAAGGCACCCTGCATTTTGCAGGGCGCCTGATAAGTGCCAGTATAGCGGCTGTTTTGGCCTATTTCCTCGGCTCGATTATTTTCTGAGTGCGTCGGCGTACTTGGAGTATTTGTCCACACAGGCTTCGCAGTCAGCTTCGCTCTTGCCTCTCGTGAGGATATAGATTTTGATTTTCGGCTCAGTGCCGGAGGGCCGGATGATGAAGCTGCAGCCGTCGGCAAGCTCGAAGTAGAGCACGTTAGAGCCAGCAAACGGGGTCTTGTCCACAACGCCGAGACCCGCAACCCAGATACTGCCGTTGGAGTAGTCTCTCAGTCTGATAACCTTCTCGCCCGCTACATCCGTGGGAGGATCGGAGCGCAGAGAGCTCATAAGATTCTGCATCTTCTGAAGTCCGTAAAGACCCTGCATGACGAGGTTTATGGTCTTTTCCTTGAACCAGCCGTACTTTTCATAGAGGGCGTTGAGTGCGTCAAGCAGGGTCATGCCCTTCTTATGGTAGAACGCTGCCATTTCCGCAACCAGCATCGATGCCGTCACTGCGTCCTTATCGCGGACATAGTCACCGCACATGTAGCCATAGCTCTCTTCAAAGGCGAAAATGTAGTTATATGTGCCGGCAGCCGTCCAGTCGGCAACACGCTCAGCCATAAACTTGAAGCCCGTGAAGGTGTCCTCAAAGTGTACGCCGTTTGCCTCGGATACGGCGCGCGCCATCGCGGAGGAGACAATGCTCGACAGCGCACCGGGATTTTCAGGCATGGTACCGGCCTCTTTACGGGCGTTTATAATGTAGTCAAGCAGAAGAACGCCCATCTGGTTGCCGGTGATGGTGACATAATCGCCCTCTTCGTTGCGAACCATGGTGCCAACGCGGTCAGAGTCAGGATCAGTGCCGATTATGAGGTCACTGTCGACCTTTTTAGCGAGGTCAACGGCAAGGTAGAAGCCCTCAGGGTTCTCCGGGTTCGGGCTGACGACGGTCGGGAACGCGCCATCAAGTACCATTTGCTCAGGCACGGGGTAGAGGTGCTTTACACCAAGGCGCTTGAGCGCTTCGGGGACGAGCTTATAGCCGCGGCCGTGGAACGGGGTGTAGACAATGCGGAAGTCATCAGCAACCTCACGCACAACGTCCTTATTGATGGACTGATTCATAACGCGCTCAAGGAACGCCTCATCGGTCTCAGCGCCGATAATCTCAATGTCTCCGTCGGCAACGGCCTTGTCAAAGTCACAGGTCTTAAAGCCGGTGAAAACGTCAATCTTTTCCATCTGTTCGGCGATAGCGGAGGCCTTCTGCGGGGGAAGCTGCGCGCCGTCAGACCAGTATACCTTATAGCCGTTATACTCCTTGGGGTTGTGGCTTGCGGTGATATTAAGACCAGCGGCAGTGCCGTAATACAAAACCGCAAAGCTCAGCTCAGGAGTAGGACGCAGGCTTTCAAAGAAGCGGACGTGAATACCGTTTGCCGCCATAACGCAGGCAGCCTCTTTTGCAAACAGTTCACCATTGAGGCGGCAGTCATGGGCAATGGCAATGCCCTTTTTCATGGCCTCCTCGCCGTCAGCCGCGATAACATTGGCAAAAGCCTGTGTTGCATGTCGGATAATATGTATGTTCATATTATGAAGGCCGACCTTCATTGTTCCGCGCAGACCCGCCGTGCCGAACTCCAGAGGGGCAAAAAAGCGGTTTTCTATCTCCTTCTCATCATCATGGATGGCGTTGAGCTCCGCCCATTCCTGCTCGCTGAGCGCGGGGCTGTCGAGCCAATGCTCATATTCTTCCTTATAGTTTCTCATTGTTTTCCTCCTTGCATAATTCTATCGCGTCTTGCAATAGACTTTTAGGTACATATATATCTGTTCCCTGACCGCTCATACCCAGAACCACGCGGCCAAAGCTGCCGTCGCCGGGGTAGATGCGCAGACAAGGGATATTGTACGCCTCAAGCATATTTATTCTGAGCAGGTCGTTCATATCGTTGCTGCGGCAGTTGCAGAGGAACGCGGGCTCTTCGGTGTTGCCGTTTTCATCCTTCGGCCAGCGCTCATAAAGCTCGCCGAATTCCGCCCGCCCCCATTTGGCTCTATCCTTATCCGCCATATGCTTCTCCTTTCGTGTGCAATGTGCGCACACTCGATTTATCACGCTCTATTTATGATATCGGGAGCCCTCATTTATTTTGAAGCCCCTGTATATCTGCTCGGCCAGCATTACGCGCGCGAGATGATGCGGAAAAGTCATCTCCGACATGCTCAGCCTGAAATCCGCGCGCGCCTTAACGCGCTCGTCCAGCCCAAATGAGCCGCCGACAATGAAGCACAGCTTTGGCTTGCCGGAGTTTTCCCTCTCGGCAATCAGCTTTGCCATGCCCTCACTCTTCATCTGCCGCCCCTCCACGCACATTGCGACAACGTACGCGTCAGGAGGGATATTTTTCATTATATCCGCGCTCTCAGCCTCAAGCGCGGCAAGTATCTCTTTCTGTGATGGCTGCTCGCTGAGCCTTTGCTCGGCAAGCTCCACACAGTCAAGCTTGCAGTAGGCGCGCAGACGCTTTGCATACTCCGCAAAGGCGTCTATATAAAAGCGCTCGCGCATTTTCCCCACGCAAACCAGTCTTACAGACAGCATTTTACACTTTCTCCGACACGAAATTCCGCGAAACCTGTCACCGGCGCGCATTCAAGCTCAACATCCAGCCCCGCAAGCGCCTGCGACACCGCCGCATAGGCAAGCTCAGGCGTATTATTCGTCTGGCTGAGGTGGCCTAGGACGATTTGCTTGGTTCCGCGCTCGGCAAGTCGGCGGGCAAGCAGGGCGCAGTTTTCATTTGAAAGATGCCCTGTATCGGCAAGGATGCGTCGCTTCAAATAAATTGGATACGGCCCGTCGCAAAGGCGGGTAACATCATGGTTTGCCTCAATCAGCACAGTGTCCGCGCCCGCAATGGCGCTGAATATTTCATCCGTGACACAGCCCGTATCGGTTGCTATGGCAAAGCTCCAGTCCGCACACGCAACTTTATAGCCGACGCTCTCGTCTGTATCATGGCTCGTGTGGAAAGCGAGGATATCAAGCCCACCTATCGAAAAATGCTCACCGACAGGGATTATATGCAGCTGCTCTTCAATATCGGGCAGCATGCCGCGCAGACGGTTTGCAACCGTATGCGGCGCATAGACATCAAGCTTGTAGTGCTTGAGCAGCATTTTCAAGCCTGAAATATGATCGGAGTGCTCATGCGTAATGAGCACTCCGCCGATATCCTGCATTGTCAATCCTGCCCGCGCGAGAGACGAAACTATCCTGCGCATGGAGATCCCGGCGTCTATCAATATATTTGCAGCGCTGTGGGAAACTAAGAGGCAATTACCGCTTGAACTGCTGGCGAAAACGCAAACTCTCATCAGGAAACAGAGATAACCTTTTCAATTCCTTCCGGCTCGTCGGGATAGCTGACTATCTCAATATCCGCGCCGAGCTTACGGAGCTTGCCGACGAAATTCTCATAACCGCGCTCAATGTAGTGTATATCCTCCACCTCGGTCACTCCGGAGGCACACATACCGGCAATGACCATGGCCGCGCCCGCGCGCAGATCACAGGCCATAACGGGTGCTCCCGTCAAGCTCGCGCTGCCCTCAATCACGGCAACGCGCCCATCAACCTGTATCTCCGCGCCCATTTTGCGCAGTTCGTTGACGTATTTAAAGCGGTTATCATATATGCCCTCAGTAATCACCGAGGTACCCTGCGCAAGGCAGAGCAGTACGCCCATCTGCGGCTGCATATCCGTGGGGAAGCCGGGATAGGGCAAAGTTTTTATATTAGCGCGGCGAAGCGTGCTCGCGCTCTTGACAAGGATGGAGTCCTCATATTCCTGAACTATGGTTCCCGTCTCGCGGAGCTTCGCGCTGATGCACTCAAGGTGTTTGGGGATAACATTTTTAACCAGCACCTCCCCGCCCGTTGCGGCGGCGGCGACCATATAGGTGCCCGCCTCAATCTGGTCGGGAATAATGGTATAGGTTCCGCCGTGGAGCCTATCCACGCCGTTTACCTTGACAGTGTCGGTGCCCGCGCCGCGGACATCAGCACCCATGGAGTTGAGAAAGTTTGCAAGGTCAACAATATGCGGCTCACGCGCCGCATTTTCAATTATCGTGCGCCCCTGCGCAAGCGCGGCGGCAAGGATAATGTTCATCGTCGCGCCGACGGAGACTTTATCAAGATATATGCGCGCCCCGTGCAGTCTGCCGCCGTTTGCCTCAGCCAGCACAAAGCCGTTTTTCACCTCAACCTCAGCGCCGAGGGCAGTCATACCCTTGATGTGCTGGTCTATCGGGCGCACGCCGAAGTTGCAGCCTCCGGGCATGGTGGTCTTTGCGCGGCCGAAGCGGCCGAGCATCGCGCCGATGAGATAGTATGAGGCCCTTATTTTGCGCATGAGGTCAAAGGGCGCGTCCTGCAAATGCACATCAGTGCAGTCAATTTCAACAGTGGATCTATTGATATATTTCACTCCCGCGCCAAGCTCGGAGAGTATAGTAAGCAGCATATCAGTGTCGCTTATCTGCGGGAGGTTTTCTATGCGGCAGATACCGTCAACCATTAAGGCCGCCGGGATAATTGCCACTGCCGCGTTCTTTGCACCGCTGATTTCGACCTCGCCATGCAGCGGCAAGCCGCCGTTAATAACATATTTATCCAATAATGTACACCTTCCAGTATTGCTCAGTGTCGCCTTGGAGCAGACTAACACAAGCATGATTTTACCACACGCTATACTAAATAGCAACCATTTTCTCTTTTTTCGCGCTCTGCCGAAACAATATTTTGTGGTTCGACAAGGATAGGCCTTGCTGTTTGGGCTTAGATTCCCATAAATCCGCTTAACTGCTCAGAAAGCAGTCTGACTTTGATTTACATAACAACGTTTGCAGTATACCATAGATTTAATCACTTTACCATATTTTTTGTATGGAAATTCAAAAAATTTTTTATTAGACTTATACATAAAGCACAAAAGTGCGACTAAAACTTGTATAGTTTGATTGGAAAGATTACATTATGATTACATACACCGTAACGCAGGACGCTGTTGCAGTAATTTTAGATGGCTCTGAGCATACGCCGCTCAAAAATTTGATAGAAAACTGCCTCATTTCATATGGGCTTGAGCCATGGCCGGACATTGAGGCCGAGCAATTCACTCTCTGCGGTGAGAGTCTGGTTATCGCCAGGCCCCGCGCGCCGCTGTCCATGCGCACCGGGCGGAGTACGCCGAGACTGCGGCGGCTCGGCTGAGGTCGGCGCCCAGCGCGGCGCTGCTGTAAAAGCACTTGTGCAAGGGGCGGATGGCGAGTATAATAAGGTAAACGAGATGTAAGGAGAATTTGCCATGAGTTATTCTTTGGTTGCTGATACAGCACGTGTCCCCTCCCCCGATGACTGGCTGAAAGAGGCCAAGGCCGTGCCGGAGGCCGCCAACTGCGGCATGTTTTTAATCCACAACGGCATAGTGCGGCAAAGCGCAAGGGCGAAGGTTCGCTCAGGCGCGGCGGACACCGCGCCAGTGACAAGTATGCTCTTTTCCTATGACTCCGCCAAAGCCGAGGCAGCGCTCAAGGCTGCCAATGACATGCCCGGCATATACTATGTGCGGGTATGGCTCAACGAGGGTCAACTCAAAGTCGGTGATGATATCATGCTCGTGCTCATCGGCGGCGACATCCGCCCGCATGTCATAAGCGCGCTTGAGGCGCTAGTGGGCGAGCTGAAAAACAACTGCGTCAGCGAGACGGAAATATACTGAAATTGGCTTGAAAACAGCGCCGCGAAATTGTCCGCGGCGCTGTTTTTATGTTTCATCCTAAACTATTCTATTGTCAATCATCCATCACCGGGCAGATATAGCGCGGCTGGCCAAGGCTCTTTTTACCGTACTCTATGGCCTGCGCCGGGCAGCGGCAGATACAGGCCATGCAGTGAATACAGTTCCCCTGCCACACGGGTTTGCCGCCGACGAGCTTTATATTGTTGACCGGGCAGTTTTTCACGCAACTGCCGCAGGAGATGCAGCGATCGTCGACCGTGAAAGCCTTGTCCTTGACACAGATAGCATAGAAGATGGGATTTATGGGGCCGCTTTTGAGTTTATCGGCCAAGGAGGCTTTGGGCGTGGGCAGAAACTTTGCCTCCGCTATGCAGTCAAGCGCGTTTTTTATGGTGCGGCGCGCGATGCGCACTATCTTCACCGCCTTGTCCTCCGGCGGCGCGTCAAACATGGCGATGTAGTTTTCCGGCATGATTATCTGCGCAACACCCATGTATTCAAGGCCTTTCCGCGCGCATAGGGCACGCAGATACTTGTCCGCATCGCCAATCTCACTGCCGCAGGTCATCAAAAACCACGTGGGTGTACCGGCTTTAAAATCCACTTCATCTATCCACGCCTCAACCGCGCGCGGGATGCGCCAAGCATTTGTCGGCGTACAGAAAATGAGCCTGTCCGCCCCCGGCAGGGCGGTATTCCCGCACTTGATTTTTATATTGAGCGAGACGAGCTCATCACCAAGCCGCTTTGCAGCCTGCCGGGCAACATATTCGCTGTTGCCCGTGCCGCTGAACCACAAAATCATTTATTTTCCCTCCCTGGCAGTATGTCCGCGAAGCTCACGGTGAGCGTTTTTCCTTTTGCGCTGACCGTTGGCGACGACATAGACCATCATTATAACCGTGATGGCATAGGGTATGATGCCGGTCAAATCAGAGCTGACGTAATCCTGAAGGCGAAGGCCTATAGCGTCAAAGAAGCCGAACATGAGCGCCGCGATATAGGCTTTGCCGGGGTTGGCCGCGCCGAATATGACGCAGGCAAAGGCGATATAGCCACGGGAATTGCTCATATTCTCGGCAAAGGTGCCGCTGAGATAGCCGAGCGAGAGATGCGCGCCCGCAACGCCGCACAGCACGCCGCACAGCACGCTTGCAAGCCACTTCATCTTGTCCGGCTCAATACCCGCGGTACTGAGCGTGTCCGGCTTTTCACCGGAGGCGCGAAGCCAGAAGCCGTAGGGTGTTTTATAGATAAACACCCACAGCAGTAAAACGAGCAGCCATGTCAGATACACGAAGAGCGAATGGTTATTGAGCGCCTGACCCAAAAACGGAATGTTTTCAAGAAACGGGATGTTGATTGACGGCAGCGATGGATAGCCCTTTGCGCCGCTCGCGCCGAAGATGGAGCGGGAGAGATAGGTTGTGAGGCCGAGCGCAAAGGTGTTGAGCGCACAGCCTATTATAAACTCATCCGACTTAAACTTGATGACGAAAAGCGCAAAGAAGAGGCCGACGAGCACGCCCATCAAAATCGCCAAACCAAGCCCCGCCCAGGCAGAGCCAAAGAGGTAGCTGCCGAACACGCCAAAAAACGCGCCCATAAGGATCATGCCGTCCATGCCGATGTTCATAATACCGGCGTGCTCGGTGAGTGAGCCGCCAATTGCGGCGAGGGCAACAGGGGTTGCCCGGCGGAGCATTTCATTAAATGTACCGACGGAGAAGATACTGCCGAGTATGCGGCCAAGCTCATCCATTGTTCTGCGCTCCTTTCACTCTCTCTTTCGCCGCGCGGCGAGCTTCGCGGCGCTGTTTTGCCTGCTGCATGGAGGAGGTAACGCCGCTCTCAGCGGCCATGCAGAATATGATTACGGTCTGGATTATGAGGTAAATCTGTGAGGGCACTCCGATGAGTTCCATACCCTGCGCGCCGATTTTCAAGATGGCGAAGAAGAGCGAGAGGAAAATAACCGTCACCGGTTTATACTGCGCAATCATTGCCACCATAATCGCCTCAAAATAGTAGTCACGGCTCACGCTGTCGCGGTAGAGGTGCTCCACGCCATAAACGCGGAACATGCCCACAAGGCCGCACATTGCGCCGGAGATTATCATGCTGACGATTACTATTGTATCGGTTTTCAGCCCGGAAAAGCGCGCAAAGCGCGGGTTCTGGCCGGTTATCTTCATCTCATAGCCGGTGGAGGTTTTCTCCATGACATACCAGACTATAAAAGCGATTATCGCCGCGGCAAAAATTGCCGTGGTCAGATTGGAGCGCGGGATAACCCCGCCGAACCAGTAGTCGGCATTGAGCTGCTCTGTTGCCGCGACCATGTTTTTATTCGCGTTCTTCCACGGCCCCTTGGCCAGATACTGGCAGAGAAAGGCCGCAATAGTATTGAGCATGATGGTGGTTATAACCTCGTTGACCTTGACTTTCACCTTCAGCACGCCCGGTATCATGGCGTAAAATCCGCCGACGAGCATTGAGGCAAGCGCGGCTGTGGGAATGACAATCCATGGGGACATGCCGTCCATCCACACGCCGACCTGACAGGCGAAAATCGCGCCGAGCAGGAGCTGTCCCTCACCGCCGACGTTAAAGATGCCGACGCGCGCGCCGAGCACACAGGCGAGGCCGCACACGCACAGCACCATGGCATACTCCAGAAAGTCACCCACGTGGCGGGCGCTGTCAAAAGCGCCGGAGAGCATGGCGCCATAGGCCTTAATAGGGTTGAAGCCTGTCACGGCGAGGATAAGGCCGCCGATGACAAAGGCCAGCACCACACTGATGGCGAGCGAGACGAGATAGCGGTAATTGACCACACGGCCAAGGCGCGCCTTAAAGCTCAATTTTTCATTCATTTTGCGCCGCCTCCTGTCTGTCTCCGGTCATGTAATAGCCTATCTCTTCCTTTGTGATTTCCCCGGCGGCAAACTCGCCGGTTATCTTGCCCTCGTAAATTGTAATGATTCTGTCCGACAGGCGAAAAACCTCGTCAAGGTCGGCAGAGCAGAGCAGAATTGCACAGCCCTCATTGCGCTTTTCGATAATCTTGCTGTGTATAAACTCAATTGCGCCAACGTCCACGCCGCGCGTGGGCTGGGCGATAACGAGCACAGGCGCGTCAAACGAGAACTCACGCGCCACAACAACCTTCTGCATATTGCCGCCGGACATTGAGCCAACATTCACATCAATTCCCGCGCCGCGTATGTCAAAGCTGTCATAGAGCTGCTGGGAATACGCACGGATATTGCCGGTATTCTGCTTCAAAAGCGGACCAGCGAAACGCTTTTCGCGCTGCTTGCCCATCAAGAGATTATCCGTGACCGAAGCGTCACGGCTGATGCCGGTAGTGAGCCTGTCCTCCGGGATATGCGCAAGGCCGACGGCGCGGATTTCGCCGGGGCTTTTGCCTGTCACGTCCTGCCCGCGGATAAGCACCCGCCCGCTTTCAACGCGGCGCATACCCGTGACAGCCTCCAAAAGCTCGCTCTGGCCGTTGCCCTCAATAGCGGCAATGCCGAGTATCTCCCCTGCCTTCACGGAGAGCGACATTCCCTTGACCGTGACAAGGCCGCGGTTATCGCAGACAGTGAGATTTTCCGCGTGGATAAGCTCGTCACCGGGTGTACCGTTCTTTTCAAGCTGGTCATAGAGCACAGGGCGGCCCACCATCATCGACGCCAAAATGCGCTCATTAACATCGCGGGTATTCTCAACGCCGATGAGCTTACCCTTGCGCATGACCTCCACGCGGTCAGAGATTGCCATGACCTCATAGAGCTTGTGCGTGATAATGATGACGGTCATATCATGCTCTTTTACTATTCTGCGGATGACTGTGAACAGCTCGTCCGTCTCCTGCGGGGTGAGAACCGCCGTCGGCTCGTCGAGAATGAGTATGTCCGCGCCGCGGTAGAGCGTTTTCAATATCTCAACACGCTGCTGCAAGCCCACGCTTATCTCGCTGACCGTGGCGGATGGGTCGACGATAAGGCCATAGTTTTCCGATAGCTCGGAGGTGAGTTTTTCAGCGGACTTATTGTCAAAAAGCACGCCGAGCTTCTTCGGCTCACGGCTGAGGACAATATTCTGCGCCACGGTGAACGACGGCACGAGCATAAAATGCTGATGCACCATGCCCACGCCCATGGAGATGGCGTTTTTGGGGCTAAAGCTCTCTATGCGCTTGCCGCGTATGTACACCTCGCCGTCCGTCGGCTCATTTATGCCGTAAAGTATGTTCATCAGCGTTGTCTTTCCGGCGCCGTTTTCGCCGACAAG
>CAUABY010000029.1 GCA_958427375.1 uncultured Eubacteriales bacterium | reverse complement strand
ATCCTTAAACTGAAGTCCCGCCTCCGAAGCAATGGGGAAGCCCAGAGTAACAACGGCCTGAAGCAGCAGCAAAACGGAAAACTGTAAACCGTACGAGCAGTACCGCACCGCTGTCGGCATGCGCGCAATTACGGCGAGGTCAAAGGCCGAAAGCCCCGCCACCGCCAAAACCGCGCACCAGAGCAGGCTTGCCCTGCCGAAGCTTTTCCTGAGCAAGCCCCAGTACATTCTCAGCGCGCCGCCGTGCATTCGCTTTTCCCCCAGCCGGGAAACCGTGGAGTACAGCGCGCCTGTTGCCGCGCCGTATGTAATAACCGGCAGGCAGGTAAAGACGTACACAATATTCAGCAGTATCATGTCCCAGAAGTCGTCCGCAGCCGCCCGCAGCATTTCTTTTCTTTGCCCGCTCCCCATAATATCAATCAACCATTTCTATAAGCTCAAGCATTGTGTCAATCTTCCTGTCGGCCTCCGCCAGGCTCTGGGGATTCGCGCCGCGGTTGGTATAGCCGATGCAGCGCATCCCTGCGGCGTGCAGCGCCGAACAGCCTGAGTTGCTGTCCTCCACGCCGATTGCGTGTTCCGGGCTGACCCCGGCAAACTCCAGTGCTTTCAGGTATATGTCAGGAGACGGTTTCACCTCTTTGACATGCTCCTTGGACACCTTGACATCAAAATACGGCGTGAGCTTGAGCAGCTCCAGAATTTCATCCACAAAATGCTCATCCGAGCCGGAGGTCACTGCGACCTTGATGCTTTTGGACTTCAGGTGCATCACGGCCTCCGTCAATCCGTAAGAGGCGGGCTGATTTCTCTCGGCACACAGCTCAAGAACTCTCTTGAACTGCCTTGCCGTCAGCTCCTCCACATCGCCGCTGAGTCCGAATTTATCCAAAATATGCTGCCAGAATTTCCGGTTGGATCTGCCGGTGTATTCGGCCAGGTCAAGGTCACCATGGGCGCCGATTGAGTGTGCAATTTCTTCTTTTGCCTGTTCGTGCGCCCATTCATCGTCGATTAAGGTTCCATCCATGTCGAAGGTTACAAGCTCAACGCCCGTTATCTTAGTCACTCTCTCCACCCCTTGCCAAAAACGCGTTGCAGGGATCCCAGCCTTTGTCGGCCGCCGTAAGATATATCTCCGGGTAACCAATGTTTTTCTCTGTCTGACAGTCAAAGAAGGACATCTTGGAATAGTCCGGACGCCAGTATACCTTCTCGCCGATGCCGCTTTGTGCATACTGCTCCTGCATGGCTATAAATTCATTCTCTCCAACATCAAAGTAGGTGCCCAGTTTATTGCCGTAGTTCTCCATATATTTAATTTCAACCTCGGCCGCGCCCTCACTCTTCTCCTTTTCCAGAATGACGTTTTCAGGCCTGATGCCAAAGAGGATTTCGTCGGCCGCGCCTATCTGCTTTTTCCACTCCGCGGACAGCGGGATGCGTAAGTCCCCGGTACGCAGCATGTTCCCGTCGACCTTCATCTTCGCTATGTTCATAGGAGGAGAGCCTATGAAGCGGGCTGTGAACACATTGATGGGCCGGTGGTAGATGTTGTAGGGCGTGTCCTGCATCTGGATTTCGCCCTTGTTCATCAGCACCACGTTCTGCCCGATGGTCATTGCCTCAATCTGGTCATGTGTGACATAGATGAAAGTGGGCTTGTGCATCTCGTGGAGCTTGACAAGCTCTTTGCGCGCCTGTGTTCTCAACTGCGCGTCGAGATTGGAGAGCGGCTCGTCCAGCAGGAAGAAAGACGCGTTTTTTACTGCCGCCCGCGCCAGGGCCACTCTCTGCCGTTGTCCGCCGGACAGCTCACGCGGCAGGCGGCCGCTCAGGCCGTCCAGTTCCATAATGTGTATCATATTCTCAACCCGCTCCCTGACCTCATTCCTGCTTAGTCTGAAAGTTCTCAATCCAAACGCGATGTTCTTGAAAACTGTCATGTGCGGGAAGAGCGCGTAGTTCTGGAATACCATTGCGATATCCCTGTCACCGCTCTGGATGTCGTTCACTTTCACCCCGTTCATATACAGCGAGCCGCCGGAGATATCCTCAAGCCCGGCTATCATGCGCAGGGTCGTTGTCTTTCCGCAGCCGGAAGGGCCGAGAAGAATGGTTCTTTCATTGGGTTTTATAGTCAAGTTCAAATCGGGAATAACGACATTTTTCCCATAGGCTTTTTTTACATGTTCAAATCTTATTTCGCCTTTTTCTGTCATAGTAGTGCCTCCTTATCCCTTGATGCCGGAGCTCGCATAGGTTGCCATGATCTGGCGCTGGAAAATAATAAACAGGATGAGCGGTATCAGCATAGTCAGTACGCACATCGCCATACAGATACCCATACCGCTGCCGGCTTCGGAGTCCACGAACAGTTGAAGTGCGAGCGACAGTGTGTAGTTCTCCGTGGTCTTGAGTATCAGTCTCGGCCAGACATATTCATTCCAGGAGTTAATGAAGAAGATAATCGCGGTGGAAATAACACCCGGCTTTACAATTGGCAGGACTATCTGGGTCATTATGGTGAAATGGCTGGATTTTTCAAGCTTCCCCACTTCAATCAGTGACTTTGGGATAGTCCTCATCTGCTGTCTGAGCAGCATAATACCCATCGCGTCACTCAACTGCGGCAGCATGACACCCACAATATTGTCACGAAGGCCCATCTTTGAAATGGTAATATAGTTTGGGATCATCGTCACCGTGAACGGAATGAACATCGTGGATATAAGAACAAAGTATAAAATGCGCTTGAGCGGGAAATTCAAAAAGACAAAGGCATATGCGCAGAGATAGCTGGTAAATACCTTGAATGCCATAACGCAAAACGCAATTGCAAAGGTGTTCCAGACGACTTTGAAATAGTCGATTCTTTCCACGGCGCGCTTGAAGTTGTTCAAAGTAGGATTTGCAGTGAAAAAGTTCAGAACATTGCTGAAAATCTCATTTTGCGGCTTAAATGAGGCTCCAACCGCAAAGGCGACCGGGTAGAGCATGATGACAACTATCAGCATCATCAAAACGTGCCCGAAAACCGAGCTTACCTTGCTCTGATTCATTACGGAGGAGGGTTTATCTTTTTTAGTTTTCATAGTACACCCTCTTTTCAACGAACACGAACTCCAGTATCAAAAACACCACAAACAAAGCCAGCGCAATCACGGCCAGTGCGGACGCTTCTCCCGTTGCGAAGATGGAAAATGCCTTTTCGTAAACCTCATATATAACGTTCGTGCTTAGATTGTTCGGGCCTCCGGCGGTGAGAATATTCAGCGGCGTATACGACCAGGTCAATCCCCACACAAGTGAGATTATAAGCGTATACACGCCCTGCGCCGAGGTCAGCGGTAAGACTATTTTGAAAAAGATTTCCACATTGGGGGTCTTTTCGATTTTTGCTGTCTCAATGAGCTCCATCGGCACGCTGTCAATGGCGGCAACAAGGACTATGATGTTATAGCCGAACATTTTCCATGAGACGATGAGCGCCATGACCACGATGACCAAGCCATTTGTTGCCGCCCAGTTGGGGAATTTGCCACCGAAAAAGGCCCAGATTGTCGCAAGCGGGCCGGAGACAGAGTTCCATATCCAGCTCATTATAAGCCCGCCGATAACAAGTGAAATAAGGCTGGGCACGAATACGGCGACCTTATAAAAGCCCTTGAGCTTTTTCACAAGATAGGTCAGGCAGTAGGATACGATGTATGGAACGACAACATCTATCAGTATGAAAAGCACCATGTAGAGGAGCGTGTTTTTCAGCGTAACAATAAATTCTGCGCTCTTGAATATTTTCACATAGTTTTTCAAGCCCACAAAGGTCTTTACCGGACTAACCATGTTCCATTTCAGCAAGCTCAGGTAAAAGGTATATATGACCGGCCAGAACATAAAAACAGCAAATACGATTATAGTGGGCAAAAGAAGGCATAGAGCCAGCGTGTGTTCCCGGCGGCGGTATGCTCTTTGTGTCAGTGTCTTATTGGTTTTAAAGAGTTTCGGCACGAGTTGGCCTCCTTTCCCATGTGCAGACAAGTCATTTGACAACGTGGATATCCCTGACCATGGCGTCTACCTCGCGGAAGTCATTGTACATGAGCTCCGGCGTGATATGCGGGCCGGGTGAATATTCCAAAATCCAATAAGCGTCCGGCGAATATCTCTCCATCGCCCGGAAAACCTCTTTTATCTGGTCACGGGAGTATTTCATACCGCTTTCAAAAACCGGTCTGTGCAAATCCCTTGTTCCGGGGTTGTTGTGGATATGATAGGATGTAATTCTCTTGCCAAGGCTGGCGATAAGCCGCTCAATATCCCAGTCATTCAATATGGCATGGCCTAAATCCACAAGGCACATGATATCCTCTGGAAGGCTCTTGATCAGTTCAATAAACTCATCCTCAGGGAAAAGGACGCTGTGGTTATAATTAAAGCCCACATTTTCAACGGTTATTTCGACCTTTGCCCGCCTTGCAAGCTCGCCAATCTTCAAAATCATGTCGCGTGAATTTTCCTGCAAGTGTGCCTTTTCATTGTCGGCATATGCGCGCTGATTCGTGTGCATAACAATAGACGGCGCGTCGAAGATTTTGCACAATTCAAAAGACTTCTTATACGAGGCCAGCATGTACTCCGCCGCCTCGCTGCCGGGCTCACTTGTCGCCTCAAGCTCAAAGAAGGGGCCGTGGAAAAGCTTGGAATAGCTGCTGAAATTTTCCTTTTCTTTCAGCAGATTGGGAATGTGTTCGGGTCTTGCGGATTTTTCCGTATAAATTGCAAGTTCCACACCCACATTAAGCGGTTTGCAGGCTTCGAGTATGGTCAGCATATGTGGATATTGGTCCTGGTCGGAGCCGTAACTTGAATAATAGTAAGCTTTCATAATTGTTCTCTGTACTCCTGACAGGCAGGGCTGGCTAACACAGACATGCAGCCAACCCTGCATAATTCATAATATTTTTACGGAAGCTGTCTGCTGCTCGCAGACCGCGGAGCGAGACAAAGCCATTGACTTATCACTCGTTCATCAGTTCGTTTGCAGTCTCGGCAAGCGGTGTAAGAACATCCGCGGCAGTGCCCTGGCCGGTGTAAATAGCGTCGCGGGCGTTGCAGAAGTCATCCTGAAGCTGAAGCGCAGAGGAGCCGGGGAAAGCAACAGGCGTATTCAGCGCGGTGATAACATCCAGTCCGGCGTTGAGGTAGGGATGCTCATCCACATAGGCTTTGAAAGAATCCGCCTCGCGTACGTCAGCTCTGCCGGGCAGGTAGCCGGTGGCCTCAGACCATGCTTCAATGTACTTGTCGCTGCCAAGGAGCTGGAGGAATTCCCATGCGCCCTCACGGACAGCGGGGTCGCTGGCGGTGATGCAGAACATGGAGCCGCCAACAGGCGCGGTCACATCGTTGCCGTTGCAGGAGACGACGGGGCCCGCGACCCAGTCAAAGTTGCAGGAAGCTGTAAAGCCGGTAGACCAGCCGATTGTTGCAACCATAATGCCCAGCTTGCCGCTGGAGAAAGCCTCTTTGATTGCGTCAGCGCCGGAGAGGAATACGCCGGTGCCGTCCGCGTAAAGGTCTGCCACAGACTGCATTGCGTTGATGGCCACATCGTCAGCAAAGTCAGCGGTGTAGCTTCCGTCAGCCGCACGGCTGTAGATACTGCCGCCAAAGCTCTCAATCAGCCACTCTTCAAGCCAGAAGTCAGGAGGAGCGGCAAAGCTGAAGCCTTCAGCGTCGGTCTTTTCAACTATCGCCTTTGCCCAGTCTACAACCTCATCCCAAGTCTTTGGCAGATTGCTGGTGTCAAGCCCTGCTGCGCTGCACAGCTCGGCGTTGTAATAGAAAATAGGGCAGCTGTTGGCTACGGGAATACCAACTACCTGAGTTCCGTCGGGATTCTTGCAGAGGTCGACGAGGTTTGCATCAAATGCGGACAGGAGCGCTTCGCCGCCGTCAAGGGAGGAAATATCAGTGGTGGGGAAGTTCTCGCAGAAGAAGTTGCTCCAAGTGTAGGAAATCTGGCTTATGCCGGGGGTATTGCCTGTAGCGGCATCCGCCACCATCTGCTGGATAAGGCCCTTGTATTCGCCGCTGTTATAAACGGGAAGAATCTCGTATTTGTCCTGGCTTGCGTTGTACTCCGCCGCGGCATCCTCAAGGACGTTTGCGCCCATATCCGCCGAGGCTCTGTGCCAGACCTCAATGGTGATTTTCTCAGTGCTCGCAGGCTCGGCGGCGGGGGCATCCCCGGCCGGTGCCGCGGGCGCTTCGGTCTTTTGTCCGCACGCACAGACACTCAGCATCATGGCGAGGACAAGCAGTGCGGCAAAAATTTTCCTGACTTTTTTCATTTTGTGTTCTCTCCTTTTATTTATTATTATTTTTTCTCAATACACACCTTATTATCATCAAAATGCGTAAAGAGAATAATTTATAGAATCATACCGCCCGCGAAGTGATAATGTAAAAATCAACGTCAATGGGCTTTCTTATTTTCGCGGATAGGTTTATAATATTCCTGTAGTAAAGATTTACTGAAGATTTAATTGGTGGAGGAAGAAAAATATGGCAAGCAAACGAAATTCCGTAACGGCAAAGGAAGTTGCGGCGTTGGCCGGTGTCTCGCAAGCTACCGTCTCCATGATATTGAATAACTATGACAATGTCAGCTTTTCCGATGAGACGCGCCAAAAGGTGCTTGAGGCCTGCAACACGCTCGGTTACAAGGGGCTGACCCAAAACGGCACTCACAACGAGAAAATAATCTTGGTAGTGCTCCCCTCCTGCGATAATCTCTGCTATGCAAGGCAGCTCTCGTCGGTTCAGAGCAAGGCGCAGGAATACGGATATACCTGTGTCACGCTCAACACTTTCCGGGATTCCAAGCTGGAAAACAGCACTCTCCAGTGCATAAAGTCTATGCCCGTCGCCGGCTCCATCTTCCTGTACCAGCCGGAAAACATCAGCATCCTTGAGCGCGCGGCGGCGCTTAAGCCCTGCGTGGTGGTCTGCGACAGAAACCTGAATGTGAAGGTGGACACTATTGAAGTCAACAGCTATGGCATCGGCAGGCTGATTGCCGAGCACATGATTCAGCTCGGCCACAGGAAGGTCGCCTACATCGCAACCAGCGTAAACAGCAAATACGTGACCCGCACACAAAGGCTGGAGGGCATTAAAGAGGCCTACAGGGAAAAAGGCATGAGCACTGACGCCGTGAGAGTTATCACCCTTCAGACGGAGGGCATCTCCCCGCGCGGCCTTGTGGATGACTACGCGGCCGGGCTTTTGCTGACCGACAGGACAATAGACAAGTACGGGGATGAGATAACCGGGATTATCGGTAACTGCGACATGGTGTGCCTCGGCATACTCGACGCGCTGAAAAAGAGGGGATACCGCGTCCCGCAGGACTTTTCCATTATTGGCTGTGACAACATCCACCTCTCGGAAATGGCTTATGTCTCCCTCACGACTGTGGAGCACTACCCCCACCTGCGCGCAAGAGACGCAACCGAGCTGCTGCTGAAAAAGATTGCCGACACCAACAACCACACGGTGGATATGTACACAACCGGCATAACCCGCGTGGAGTACGAGCCGAAAATGATAATCCGTTCCAGCACACGCAGTATTAGGAAAACCCACAATTAAACCTTGAAACGAGTATACCTAAGAGCTCGTTTTTTGTCAATTTGCCCAACGCCCCGGTTTTAATGCGAAGTCCGCTCTCTTTGGAGCAGGCATAATTAAATCTTTATTAAATTATTTAACGGCCTGCCGACTTCCTATCCTCAACCTCTTTAATTATAAGCATCCACCTGTTTTTATAAAAAAATTTGTCAATATCGCGCGGAAAATGCCCAGCTAAAATTTTAATAAAAATTTTAATTTAATGCAAACCTGTATTTGGATATTGAGATATCTTCTTACAAATATGCGCATCCCCTCCTGCGGTTTTGCAGGAGGGGATGCTTTGTCTGTTGTCAATTGTCTGTTGTCAATTGTCTGTTGTCAATTTTCGTTTGCCTGCTTCCGTGAAATCAGAGCATGCGGCCGAGATTATTGCTCTCGTGGATGGCGGCCACGGCGGCGCACAGCGGTGTAACAGGGTGATATGCGGGCAGGGCGGCGCGGCTCACACAGCGGGTGGTGATGTTCACAACTGATCAGCGTATCACAGCTCACGTATCTCACAGGTGATGCCGCCGTTTTCATATACCTCAATCAGCGCCCATGTGCGCCTTGAGCCGCTGCCGGCCGTGCCGGGGTTTATGAGCTTGACCCCGCCCAGCTCCTCATAATCCGCCTCGTGCGTATGGCCGAACATGGCGATTTTCGCGCCCTGCTCCTGCGCGGCGTACACCAGCGAGTCAAAGCGCCCCCACTTGACGTTGTAGAGGTGCCCATGCGTGATGAAAGCCTTCACGGGGCCGAGGGGCACAATGTCACGGTCGGGCGCACGCCCGCCGATATCGCAGTTGCCGCGCACGGCGTAAAACGGAGTGCCGGGGAACTCCGCGCGCAGGGTCTGCCCGTCGCGCTCATAGTCGCCGAGGTGAATTATCACGTCCGGCCGCACGCGCCGCACGGCCTCTGTCATTTTGGACACCGAGCCGTGGGAGTCAGAAAAGACAGCGGCGCGGATCTCCGGTTTCATAGTCATATGCGATTACTCCTTACTATAATAGATTATCAAAAGCGCTTTGCCTGAATATAATGGAGAGAAGGACAGCAAAGCGGGGTGATGATATGCGCAGTATCGAGGAGATTGGGCGCGAGCTGGAACGGCAGGGCAAGACCGCGGGCATCAAGCGCATCGCGGAGTCTGCCGACGGGATGAAGGTCAGCAGCATGCTTGACGCGAAAGCCGTGGAGTCCGCCGCGCGCAGCGGCGATGGCGAGGCGCTGAAAAAGATGCTTGAACGGGTGCTCAGCACCGCCGAGGGTCGGCGGCTTGCGGAGGATGTGCGCCGGATGATGGAAAAATGAGTGTCTAAGGGGGTGAGCCTGTGAGCGAGCTTGAAGATAAAATAAACGGTATACTCGGCGACTCCGAGCAGATGGCAAAGATAACTGAGCTGGCGCGCTCGCTCATGGGCGGGGCGGACGGCGGCGGAGCCTCAGCCGCGGCGGACGCGGGCAGCGGCGGCGCGGATTCAGGCGGCGCGGGGCTGTTCTCCGCGCTCTCCGGGCTGTCCGGCGGCAATCCGGGGCAGAGCGGCGGCGGTGACGGCGGCGCGGCGGGCGCGCTGTCAGAGCTCGGCATAGACGCGGCGGCGCTGGGGCGAATCGGCAGGCTTATGAGCGCGGGCGGCGCACAGAGCAGCAACGAGCAGGCGCTTTTATCCGCCATGCGCCCCTATCTCACGGAGAAGCGCCGCAGCAAGATGGACCGCGCTATGAAGCTTGCAAAGCTTGCGCGCATCGCCAGGCTCGCCCTTGGCGAGACGGAGGGTGACGGCCATGCTTAACCGCTATCAGGGCAACACCGGCAAGGTGGTGCGCATAGACGACAGCGCGCAGAGGCCGCAGTTCGGCACTGCCCCGGCGCGCAGGGACGGTCAAAACCTGCCTGCCGCACGAAGCGCCGCACCCCAGCCGCCCGGTATCCTGGAGCGGCTGACCCGGCTCATCCCCGGCAAGCTCGGCGGCATCGGTGAGCTTGAGACCGACGACATTATCCTACTATTAATACTATATCTTATGTACCGCGAGAGCGGCGACAGCGAACTGCTTATAATAATGGGCGCTATGTTCCTGCTGTAGTTTGTCACGCGGCGGAGTTTATTCAATAGTCAACGGGCGCTATGTTCAAAGGGAACACAGCGCCCGGTTTTATTTATTACTATTTCTTCTTCGTCTCGGCGTTCACGGCCTTGGCGGGCTTGTCCTCCTCTGTCTCCGGCTGCACTTCAACGAGATTTTGAATCTCAATCACGCTTTCCGCTTCATCCTTATCACCGGCTTCGTTATTCACCGCGCTGTCCAGGTGCCTCAGATGCGGGTTCTTCCAGAACACGTAGAGCCACACGGCAAGGGAGATGATAAAGGCGGCAACCACACAGATCGTGCGCTCAACGGCACTGCGCCCGGTGAAGAGCACCGCGATAAGGCCCATCACGGCCGAAACGCCATAGAGCAAGGCCACGGTCTGCTTCTGATTTAAGCCCATGGCGAGCAGGCGGTGGTGGATATGCCCGCGGTCGGCGTGGAAAGGGCTCTGCCGGTGGATGATGCGGCGGAAGAAAGCGGCCACGGTGTCCATCAGCGGGATGAACATTGCAAGCAGCGGCACGATGAAAGTGATGACCGTGTGCATTTTGAAAAGGCCCATTATAGACACGCAGGCCAGCACAAAGCCCAAAAACTGCGAGCCGACATCGCCCATGAAGATTTTGGCGGGGTTTTTGTTGTAGGGCAAAAACCCGATGCACGCGCCGCAGAGCGCGGCGAGGATGAAGGTGGTGTTGAGGTCGGCGACGAAGAGGGAGACGACGAGCATCGTCATCGAGCTTATCGCGGACACACCGGCGGCAAGGCCGTCAAGCCCGTCTATGAGGTTGACAGCGTTCGTGCAGCCGACTATCCACAGCAGCGTCAGCGGGATGGAGATGCCGCCGATGGGGATGGTGCTTACATCCGACATGAAATTGGGGTTAGATACAGCGGTGAAGATGATGCCGCAGCGCACAGCGACGAGGGCGGCGACAACCTGAACCGCCAGCTTTGTCCAAGGCTTGAGGTTGACAATATCGTCCACCGCGCCCATAACGGCGATGATGAGCGAGCCGAGCAGAAGGCCTATAACCTGCGAGGTGAAGCTGACAAACAGCAGCACCGCCAGCACGAAGCCCAAGAAAATCGCAATGCCGCCCATGCGCGGGATGGGGTGGTTGTGTACGCGCCGCTCATCCTTGGGCACGTCCATCGCGCCTATCCGCTCCGCAAAGGTTTTGACCGGCGGGGTCATGAAATACGCCACGGCGAGAGCCACTGCGAACGCCAGCACTATTCTCAGCCAAACAGCCATATTCTGAAACATCTGATTTCTCTCCGGTAAAATTTATTAGAAAGGCTTTTCCACAAAGCCTACCTTCTTGTAGACCTTTCGCAGAGTCCTGCGCGCGGCCGCGGAGGCGCGCTGGGCGCCGTCGGTATAAATCTCCTTGAGATAGGCCTTGTCCGCGGTGAGGCGCTCGGCCTGCTCGCGGATGGGGCGCAGTGTCTCAATGACAGCGTCGCCGACGGCGGGCTTGAACACGCCATAGCCCTTGCCGGCAAACTCGCGCTCAATCTCCTCAAAGCTCTCGCCGGTGACGGCGGAGTAGATGTTCATAAGGTTGGACACGCCCGGCTTATTCTCCGGGTCGTAGCGCACGCAGTTTTCAGTGTCGGAATCGGTGACGGCGCGTTTGAACTTGCGGGCGATGACCTCCGGCGGATCCATGATGAAAACGCAGCTGTTCGGGTCGGACTTGCTCATCTTGGTGGTCGGGTCGCTGAGGGACATGACACGCGCGCCGACCTTGGGGATATAGGGCTCAGGCACGGCAAAGGTCTCGCCAAAGGCGTTGTTGAAGCGGTTGGCCACATCGCGCGCCAGCTCGCAATGCTGCTTCTGGTCAGCGCCGACGGGGACATAGTTTGCCTGATAGAGAAGGATGTCCGCGGTCATCAGGCAGGGATAAGTGAAAAGGCCTCCGTTTATATTGTCGGCATTCTTGCAGCACTTGTCCTTAAACTGGGTCATGCGGCTGAGCTCGCCGAACATGGTGAAGCAGTTGAGCACCCAGCCGAGCTCGGCGTGCTCATGCACGTGGCTCTGGATGAAAAGGGTGTTTTTCTGCGGGTCGAGGCCGCAGGCGATGTACTGCGCGAGCTGGGCGATGGAGTGGCGGCGCAGCTCCGACGGGTTCTGGCGCACAGTGATGCTGTGCATATCGACAATGCAGTAGTAGCAGTTAAATTCATCCGACAGGGTAACCCAGTTTTTCAGCGCGCCGAGGTAGGTGCCAAGGTGCATGTCGCCGGAAGGCTGGATGCCGGAGAACATTATTTTCTTTTCAGGAGCATTATTTTCCATATTCTTTTCCTCCTAACATAAGTCTATCTATTTTAGCAGATTAAGTCATTCTTGACAACTGAAAAAATATAAAATATTATAGTGATTTGTAAATCGAATAATAAGGACTTGCGGGCACGCCGCCCGCGGGCAGAATGGAGAGTTACAATGAAAGACATGAAGTGGTTTGAGGAGAAGGAGGCGCGCATTCCCAAAAACGAGGTGCGCACACGTTTTGCCCCCTCCCCCACAGGATATATGCACGTGGGTAATCTGCGCACAGCGCTCTACACCTACCTGATTGCCCGCAGTCAGGGCGGCAAGTTCATATTACGCATTGAGGACACCGACCAGGGCCGCCTTGTTGAGGGCGCGGTGGACGTTATCTACAAGACCATGGCGCAGTGCCATCTTGAGCACGACGAGGGGCCGGATGTCGGCGGCCCTGTGGGCCCCTATGTGCAGACCGAGCGCCGCCCGCTCTACAAGGAGTACGCGGAGCTTCTTATTCAGCGCGGCCACGCCTACCGCTGCTTCTGCGAAAAGACCGAGTCGGAGGAGGACTCCGGCAGCTTCGACCGCGGTGACGACCCCTGCCGCTTTATCGGCGCGGAGGAGTCCGCGCGCCGGGCGGAGGCGGGCGAGCCCTATGTCATCCGCCAGCGCATCCCGCACGAGGGCACAACCACCTTCCACGATGAGATTTTCGGCGATATCACGGTGGAAAACACCACGCTTGACGACCAAGTGCTCATAAAGCGCGACGGGCTGCCCACCTACAACTTCGCAAACGTGGTGGACGACCATCTCATGGGCATCACCCACGTTGTGCGCGGCAGCGAGTATCTCTCCTCCGCGCCCAAATACAATCTCCTGTACGAGGGCTTCGGCTGGGATATTCCCAAGTACGTCCACTGCTCACCGGTCATGCGCGACGCGCACAACAAGATGTCCAAGCGCCACGGCGACCCCTCGTATGAGGATCTGCTCGCGCAGGGCTACATCACGGACGCGGTTTTGAACTATGTCGCGCTATTGGGCTGGAGCCCGCGCGGCGAGCGCGAAATCTACTCCCTCGACGAGCTCAAGGAGGTTTTCGACCTCAGCGGCATTTCAAAGTCCCCGGCCATTTTCGACATTGAGAAGCTGCGCTACTTCAACAGCGAGTACATCCGCTCAATGAGCGCGGAGGACTTCGCCAAGCTTGCCGAGCCCTACATCCGCCAGGCCGTTCGGAACGAGCGCTATGACGCGGCAGCCATCGCCGCGCTCTTGCAGCAGCGCACGGAGGTTTTGACGGACATCCCGGAGAAGCTCGACTTCTTTGACAGCCTGCCTGAGTACTCCACAGAGCTTTTTGTACACAAGAAGTCCAAGTCCGACGAGGCCTCGTCCAGGGAAGTGCTCAGCAAGATAATACCCATTTTTGAGGCGCTTGCCGACTGGCGCGACGAGAGCATCATGGCGGCGATGCTGAATCTTGCCGAGAGCATGGAGGCTAAAAACGCCAAGGTGATGTGGCCTGTGCGCATCGCGGCGGCGGGCAAGGCCATCACGCCCGGCGGCGCGGTGGAAATCTGCCGCATTCTCGGCAAGGACGAGACCCTGCGCCGCCTGCGCATCGCGCTTGACAAGTTAGCGTAAACCTGTCACCCCAAATTTAAAGTTTCGCCGGCCTTTACAAAGGCCGCGGTTTCCAAAGGCAGCGCCTTTGGGCGCGCTCCGCAGAGCGCGAAATACCCCAAGAGCCCGGATAGGCCGCAAGCGGCTTATCCGGGCTCTCAGCTTGTCAAAAAAGTCTATTTTAGACTTTTTTGACCGCTTCATCCGCCGAGCATTTTGATGGTATCAAAATGCAGC
>CAUABY010000028.1 GCA_958427375.1 uncultured Eubacteriales bacterium | reverse complement strand
ACTCCGTTCGACTTGCATGTGTTAGGCACGCCGCCAGCGTTCATCCTGAGCCAGGATCAAACTCTCAATAAATTGTATTTCAACCGTTTCCGGTTAAAATCTAATTCTTGATGCTTAATTTAGCTCTCAAAAGAAATTAATAGTTTTAAGTCATTTCTGACTTGAACCCTTTTCTGGTGCTTATTTTTGCATAAGCTTTTCTTACATTGTTCAATTTTCAAGGTACACTCTGTTTTCTCGCTCGCCGTCTCGTCGACAGCTTGTTTACTATACCACAGAAGATTTAACTTGTCAAGTACTTTTTTTAGATTTTTTTGAAATCTTTTGGACTTGATTCAATTTTCTGTGCCGCTCTCTTGAGCGCTCAGATAATATACCACCCAAAAGCGCCTTTGTCAACACTTTTTTTCATTTTTCTTAAATTATTTTTCCAATCACTAATTATTGGTGAAAAAGCGGGAATGATACACAACATGTACACATCTTACTATCACGAGGGTGAATTTCACCCGCAGCGGCTGCCGGAATACCGCTGCCCGCTCAACGCGAAAAACATTAAAGATATATTTTCAAGCTGCTCGGACTTTGAGATGAGGGAAATTTCCTTCGGCCTTGAGCGCGACGTGCTTTTGCACGTGTGCTGGCTAGACGGCATAGTATCAGGCGGGGACGTATCGGCGAACATACTGCGCCCGCTGACCCAGTTTGCCCGCACAAGCGGCGCGGTGACTGAGCGCGAGGCGCTGACCGCAGTCCGCCTCGGCGGGGTCTACTCCTACTCCGTGAAAGACTGCAAGAGCATGGACGAGCTGGTGACGGCGCTGACGCACGGCCACTGCGCGGTTATTTTTGAGAGCCTTGGCGAGGCGCTGTGCTTTGAGGTGCGCTCAAGCAACACGCGCGCCGTGTCCGAGCCGACGCTGGAAAAGGCGCTAAAGGGCGCGAAGGACTCCTTTGTTGAGACTTTGCGCGTCAACACTGCGCTTGTGCGGCGGCGCATCTGCTCACCCAAGCTAAAAGTCGTGGAGAGCACGGTGGGGCGCAAGTCGTCAACGCGTGTATCTATATTATTCGTTGACGGTGTCGCGGCGCCTGACATTGTAAGCGAGCTGTGCCGCCGCCTTGACGCGCTGGACATAGACGCGCTTCTGGCAATCGGCCCGCTGGAGGAAGCGCTGGTGGACAAACCCGCTTCGCCCTTTCCGCAGATTCTGCACACCGAGCGCCCGGACCGCTTTTCCATGTACCTGATGGACGGGCACGTTGGGCTTTTGGTGGACGGCATCCCGGTGGGGCTTGTGGTGCCGGTGACGCTGGCCGAGTTTATGAGGGTGACGGGCGACGCGAACCAGCACTACCTCGTTGCGAGCGTCATCTCCGTCATCCGCTACTTTGCGCTTTTTATGAGCGCGCTGGTGCCGGCAATCTATGTGGCGGTTGCTATGTACCATCAGGAGATGATACCGACGCGGCTGCTGCTGTCGATAATCAAGGCCAAGCAGAACGTGCCCTTCTCCACAGCGCTGGAGGTCATGGGCATGCTGATAGCCTTCACCCTTTTGCAGGAGGCCGGACTGCGCCTGCCAAACCCCATCGGCGACACGGTGTCAATTATCGGGGCGCTTATTGTGGGGCAGTCGGCGGTGGAGGCGCAGGTGGTGTCGCCGATTGCGATTATCGTGGTAGCGCTCTCCGGTATCGCGGTGTACACGCTGCCCAGCCAGGACTTGGGCGGGGCAATCCGCATCGCGCGTTTCGGGCTGGTGCTCGCGGCCATTTTGGGCGGGCTGTACGGCGTGGCGCTTTTGAGCTGCTTTCTGCTATACGAGCTTTCAAAAATTGACAGCTTCGGTCTCAACTACACCGCGCCGCTGAGCGAGGGGCAGCCGTACGGGCTTATCAAAATGCTCATCCGCCCGCCCAAGCTCAAAAACAAATACCGCGACCCGCTTTTGCGGACGCCGGACAAGAGGCGGCAGAAATGAAGAGACTGATTGCAATTATACTGACCCTCGCCATGCTCCCGTTGCTTTGCGGCTGTGGGTCGCTTTACACAAACTACCGCGAAATGGAGCAGCTATTGGTTTTGCAGACCATGGGGCTGGACGCGGAGCAGCAGGGGCTTACGCTCTCGCTCGCCTCCGCGGCGGAGGCCGGGAGCGGCGGCAGCCCCACACGTTTGCAGATTAAGGGCTCAACCATCGCCTCCGCGCTGGAACAGGCGCGCAACTACTCATTTGAGGAGTCGCTCTTCTTCGCGCACATCGCAAGTCTGCTCATCGGGGAGGAGGCGGCGCGCGGCGGGATTGACGAGTGCATCAACTACATCTGCCAGTCGCCGCGGCTGAGGATGGACATGCCTATCTACATCGTGCGCGGCGGTACGGCGGGCGAGGCCGTGCTGGCCACCGGCGACGGCACCGCCGGAATCGCGGAGATTATGGCGGGCGTACGCGATGACTATGAAAGCCGAAGCCCCGACACGCTCTTCTCCGTCATCGACATTGAGCGCGGCACCCTGCGCTATGGGGCTGCGCTCGTCTGCGCGCTGGAGATTGCCGACTCCATACAGGACTCGTCCAAGAGCAGCATCAGCGTTGACGGCGGCCAAGGCGGTGGAGACAAAGCCGCGGGCGGCGCCCAGAGCGGCGCAGGCAGCGGCGGTGAAAATCAGGGCGGCATGGACACGGGTGCAAAGACCGTTGCGTCCGCGGGCTACGCGGTGCTCAAGGACGGGAAGCTCTGCGCCTACTTAGACCGCGACGAAGCGCTGGGCATATCATTTCTTTTAAACTCCGTGGGGCGCAGTGACGTTGTGGTGCGAGACGCGCAGGGGAAAAACACAACGCTTGAGATAAACAGCGGCGGCAGCAAAATTAAGCCCGTGTGGGACAGCTCCGGGCAGCTCAGGCGCATTGACGTGGCGGCGGAGGTCGGCGCGCTGGTGCTGGAGATGGACGGGCGCGGCAGCATAGACAAGGCGGAGTACGCCGACAAGCTGACGGCGGAGCTGGAATCACTGGTGTCAGAACGCATAAGCTATGTTCTGCGCATGTCGCGCCAACTGAACGCAGACTTTTTGGGGCTTGCGGGCGAGGCGGAGCGCAGCGCGCCGGAGAAATACGCGGCGATGGGCGTAAGTTTTGAAGAGCTTTTCCCCACGCTTGAGCTGCGCGTGACGGTGAAAGGTCAAATCTGGCACAGCAATGATTTGCGGGAAACGGTTTAAGGCAGGGATGAGCGCATGAAAAACTATGGCTTCAATCGCCGCCAGCTGATGGCGGCCTGCTCGGTGTTCTTCCTCGCCCCGGCACTGCGCCTGATACCGCAGGGCTCGGCGCGCTTTGCCGGGCGCGCGGCGTGGATATCCGTGCCGCTGGCACTGCCGGGCATACTATTATATATATGGTTTCTGTGCGCCTTTCTCTCCCGGAGGCAGAGCGGCGAGGGTATGGCGGAGCTGACGCAGAGGGCGCTCGGCCGCCGGGCCGGGCGCGCGGCGCTGCTGCTTTTCGCGCTGTGGTTCACGATTTACGGCAGCTTCACTTTGCGCGCGGGGGCAGAGAGAATAATTACGACGATGTACCCCAGTGCGGGGCCGGGCGCGTTCATAGTGCCGATGGCGCTTTTATGCCTGACGGCGGCGCTCGGCTCCGTGCGCTCCATCGTGCGCACGGCGAATCTGCTGCTGCCGGTTATGCTGTTTGTAATTTTGCTCGTGGGGGGCTTTGGCCTTTTCACGGTGGAGAGTGAAAACCTGTTCCCGCTCACGCTGAAACAAATGCCGGGCGCGGCCTTCGCCTCGCTCACGGCCTTGGACGTGACGATTATCCCCATCTACGCCGCCGCGTTCATCCTCTTCTCGGAGAGCGGCGGCACGCCGAAAAAGAGCGGCGCCATAGTCTGGGCGCTGGGGATGACGGCGCTGCTCTTCGTCTTGATGATGGAGATTATCGGCTGCTTCGGCGCGGAGCTGACCGCGCGGCTGACCCACCCCTTTTTCACGCTGGTGAAGAACATGGTGTTTTTCCGCAACCTTGAGCGGGTTGAGGCGCTGGTAGTGTCGCTGTGGGTATTTTCGGACTTTGTGGTAATCTCGCTGAGCATATATATTGCCCAGCACTGCCTGCGCCTCGCCTTCGGGCTGAACACGCTCTACAGCGGGGAGCGCGCGCTTGATCTGCGCGGCGGGCGGGGGATAATCTGGCTCGTGTCGCTTATCACGGCGGCGGCCGCTTTCTTCATAGCGCCCGACCCGCGGCAGATGGACTTATGGTCGACCTGGTATATCCCGGCGGGCAGCCTTATAATGGCGCTCGTCATTCTGCCGTGTGTATATATAACAGGCAGGGTGCGAAAGAGGATATAGCGCCACACAGGCAAAAGACCGCCCGCCCCGGTATGGGGTGAGCGGTCCGGTTTTTTATTCTGATTTGGCGGTGAGTACCCGGCACGATTTTTATGCGCTGTATCTTGCGCGGGCGCGCGTCCGGTTTACTTTACATAGTCGGAGAGCACAATCGGCTCAAAGCCGGGGACGTACTCAATCTTCACATCGTCAATGACGGACTGCACCTCGTTAGTGTAGGCGCCGCTCGCGCAGAGATAGCGCGCGTCAACGGGTTCGCCGGCGCTCGTATACGTGACTGTGCGCCCGGCGTCGTGCGGCAGGCGTATGATGACATGGTAGCCATAGCTGGAGAGAATCGGCTCGGATACCTCGTAATCCTCCAGCGCTTTCACGCCGTCCTCAAATTCGGGAACCATGGTACCCTCGGTGAAAACATAGCCCTCCGGATATCCGGTTTTGCCCGTGTCCTCATCAAGTTCGGCCTTGAGCTCGGCAAAGCGGGCAAGGCGCTCCTCAGGGTCGGCTATGGCCTGAAGCTCCGCGGCTATTTCCTCGGCCCGCGCCTTTTTCCCGGCTATCTCCTCATCGCTGAGAGCCTCGCCGGTCTCGCTGTCGGTGGTGAGGAAGAGAATGTGGTTTGCGGCAAGATAGCCGTTGTCCTCAAGGTACTTGACGGCCTCCGCCTCGTCCACAAGCTCACCCTGCGCGCCGTACTGCTGCTCAAAGGCGTTGATGTACAGCAGCTCGCAGGTGTTGAGCCGGTTGAGCACCTCTCTGGGCATATACATGGCCTCAAGCGCGGCGTCAAAATCCTCCTCGCTCGCGCCCTCGCCGCAGATGGTGAGCATATCGCTCTCATGCCTGCTCTCAAGCGTCTCCTTATCCTCCTCGCTCAGCACACAGTTATGCGCGTAAGCGTACTTCTCTATGCCGTACAGCTCGCGCACGATGCTCTCGGCGGCAGTGACAGCGTGCTGCTCAAAGCTCTCGCCCGCATCGTACTCGTCCTGCCAGCCGACGTTCATCCCGTAATAGGAGGACATCTGGGCAAAGTAATTGTTCATCTGCTGTGCCTGGAAGTAGAGGAAGTAGTAGTAATCCGCCCAGCTCAAATCAAGCCCGTCGACAAGGGCGACTACCTCATACGGGCTATGCAGAGCGTATATGGCGGCAAAATCCGTGCTCGGAGCGGGCTCAGCATCAGCGGCGGCGTCCGGTGCGGCGTCCGGTGCGGCGTCGGGTTCAATCGGCTCGACAGGCGCGGGCTCGGCCGCGATGGGCTGGCTCTCGTCAAACACGGCCGCATCGTTTATCGGCACCGCCCTGTAGCCTACGCAGAGACCAAAGACAACGCAGAGCGCTATGAGCAAAGCAACAAACTTTTTCATCTCTTGTTTTCCTTTCGTTTTCCATCGCGCGGCGGGACTTTCCATCCCCGCGCGAGGCATATTATACTAATAATATCACCGAGCGCGGCATTTAACAAGCGCGGGGCGCTTAATTAATTATTTGTTCATCTTGCGCGCTTATCGAAGCCCAGTCCGTGATAAACTTCCGCGCCTCGTCGATGACACGGCGCTTCTCCTTGACCTTGAGGCTCAGGCAGGGCTTTGTCCCAGCCTCTACCCGCAGGCGGTTTTTATACTCAGGCCGGGCATAGAGCGCGGACACGCGCGCCATGTCAAAGTCTTTGAGCGTGAAGCGCAGGCTCCCCTGCTTTTGCACAATGTCCGTCACGCCCGCGCGCCCGGCCTCGCCGCGCAGCAGCGCCACGTGAATCAGCGCGTTCACGCCGGAGGGCGGGTCGCCGAAGCGGTCAATGAGCTCGTCGGTTAAATCGTCCGCCTCGGCCTCGGTGCGTAATAGCGCGATGCGGCGGTAAACGTCCATGCGCTGCTCGGAGGAGGGAATATATCTGTCCGGGATATTCGCGGCCACGGCGAGATCCGCCGAGCAGTCGGCGCGCTGGGGCAGCTCAACGCCGCGCGCTTCCAGCACCGCCTCGCTCAAAAGCTTCATATACATGTCATAGCCCACATCTATCATGTGGCCGGACTGCTCCGCTCCTAAGAGATTGCCCGCGCCGCGGATTTCAAGGTCGCGCATGGCTATCTTGTAGCCGGAACCGAAGGCCGCGAAGTCGCGGATGGCGTTGAGGCGCTTTTCCGCAATCTCGGTGAGCACCTTGTCGCGGCGGAAGGTGAGGTAGGCGGAGGCGCGGCGGGTCGAGCGGCCGACGCGGCCGCGAATCTGGTGCAGCTGCGCAAGGCCGAGCTTATCCGCGTCCTCGATGATGAGGGTGTTTACGTTGGGTATATCAATGCCGGTCTCAATTATGGTGGTGCAGACCAGGATCTGCGTCTCGCCGTTTGACATGCTCTCCATCACAGAGGCGAGCATCGCCTTATCCATCTTCCCGTGCGCCACGCCCACCGTGGCGTCCTCAAGGAGGTTTTGAAGCTGCTTTGCCGTGCGCTCAATATCGTCAACGCGGTTATGGAGATAGTACACCTGCCCGCCGCGCTGGAGCTCGCGGCGGATAGCGTCGGCAATGATGTTCCAGTCATGCTCCATGACAAAGGTCTGCACGGGCAGGCGGTTTTCGGGCGGCTCTTCTATCATGGACATGTCACGGATGCCGGACATGGCCATGTTGAGCGTGCGCGGGATGGGCGTTGCGGAGAGGGTGAGCACGTCAACCCCCTGCGCGAGCTCTTTTATATGCTCCTTATGCGTCACGCCGAAGCGCTGTTCCTCGTCCACAACCAGAAGGCCGAGATTTTTGAACTTGACGTCCTTGCTCAAAAGCCTGTGCGTGCCCACCACAAGGTCACACCTGCCGGAGACTATGTCCGCGAGTGTGCGGCTGTTCTGTCCGCCGGTTTTGAAGCGCGAGAGCACCCCGATATTGACCGGGAAGCCGAAAAAGCGCTGCAAAGCCGTCTGATAGTGCTGCTGGGCGAGCACGGTGGTGGGCACAAGAATGGCGGCCTGCCGTCCGTCGAGCACGCACTTCATCACCGCGCGCAGGGCAACCTCGGTCTTGCCAAAGCCCACGTCGCCGCAGAGGAGCCTGTCCATGGGCACGCTCGATTCCATGTCCCGCTTGATTTCGCTTATGCACCTGAGCTGGTCGTCGGTCTCGGTGTAGCCGAAGTTATCCTCAAACTCGCGCTGCCACTCGCTGTCCGGCGGGAAAGCGTGGCCGGGCAGGCGCTGGCGCTGGGCATAGAGCGTGATGAGCTTCTGCGCCATGTCCTTGGCGGCGCTCTTGGCGCGCGAGCGGGTTTTCGCCCACTCCGTGCCGCCCATTTTTGAAAGCTTCACCACGCGCTCTTCCCCGCCGCCGGTGTACTTGCTGACAAGGTCGAGCTGGGTGGCGGGGACATAGAGCGTGTCCGTGCCCGCGTAGTCAAGCTTGATGTAGTCCTTTTCAAAGCCGTCCACATTCATCTTGACAATGCCGGCGAAGCGGCCTATGCCGTGGTTTTCGTGTACGACGTAATCGCCCACGGAGAGGTCGGCGCAGGATTCAATGCGCTGGCGGTTCGCGGGCAGCTTTTTCTCCGCGCGCTTTTTCCTGCGCGCCGCTCTCAGAATCTGCGCGTCGGTCATCACGGCAAGGCGCAGTCCGGGGTACTCCATGCCGGAGGAAATAGCGCCGATGGCGATGGCACACCTGCCGCAGTCCGGTATCTTCTTCAGCTCGCGGTAGATGAGCGCGTCGATTCCGCGCTCAGCGAACATGTCCTGCAATACCTTTGCCCGGCGCTCGTCCCCGGCGAGCACGACCACGCTATAGCCGTCGCGGATGTAGATCTGCACATCGTCCGCCGCGGCCTGCGCGTTGCCCGCGTACGAGGGGAGCTGCTTGGCCGCGATGCTGGTGATTGTGCGCGGGGGGATGGGGTTTTGGGAGAGGGTGAAAGCGTCCGCCATGTAGAGCGGGTAATCCTGAAGCTTATGGGCGAGCGCGTCAAAGCTGATATAGTAGCCGTCGGCGCTCATTGCGCTGAGGCCCCGGCGGTTGAGCTCGTTTATGTCCGCGCTGAGCTCCTTTATGTACTCGCGCGCCCGCTCGGCACAGCGGCTGGGCTGGTCAAGGATTACAATCGCGTCATCGGGGATGTAGTCCGCGCCCGTGGCGGGCTCATAGATGACGGGCAGGTAGCGGTCAGCGTCGCTCATTATGACCCCGGCGCGAAGGCGCTCGGCATCGGCGCGCATGGTGTCGGCGAGAGCGGCGGCATTGGCGCTATCGCGGCGGCGGGCATAGCGCGCGGCGAAGCTTTCAATCTCGCCGCAAAGCGCCTCAACCCCGCCCCGGCTCAATCCGGGCAGCGCCTCCGCCGCGGGGAGGATGGTGCAGCGCTCAATCTGCTCACTGCGGCGCTGGCTGGCGATGTCAAAGCGGCCCATGGAGTCAATCTCATCGCCCCAGAACTCAACGCGCACGGGCTCCTCCTCACCGGGGGAGAAAAAGTCGAGTATGCCGCCGCGCCGGGAGAACTGGCCGGGGCCCTCGACCTGCTCCGTGCAGCTGTAGCCGCAGAGGACGAGCGCGCGCTCGACCGCCTCCATGTCATAGCTGCCGCCGGCGTCAATGGTCAGTGCCGCGCCGGACAGCGCCTCACGCGGGATGCAGCGCTGGATAAGCCCGGACACTGAGGCCGCGGTGACAGGCGACGCGCCGCGCGCGAGCTTATACAGGGTGCTGATGCGCCGCTGCTCGGCGTAGCGCGAGGCGGCCTCCACGGGGTAGAAGGTATAGTCACGCATCAGCAGCGTCTCCGCCGCCTCGCCGAGCATGGCGGCCAAATCCCGCGCCATGCTTTCAGCGGCGGTATCGTCTGGGCTTATGACGAAGATGGGGCGCTCGCTTTCCAATCTCAGCGCGGCGGCCAGATTCGCCCTGTGTACCGCCGAAAGCCCGGAAACGAGCGCAGGAAGCCCACCGCTCTCCACAAGGCCAGGGAGGGCGGCGGCTTCCTTATTATTCAGTATTTGTTTAATCAGTTCTCGCATAGCATGCGGATTATATCACTTTTCCGCGTCAAATTCAATCGCAATGTAAAAGTTTCGCCGCGGTGCAGGCCATGATAAGGCAGACGGACAGCTTCACCAGAATAACCACAGCCGTATTTAAAAACTGCGGAATACTGGAATCAGTCTGATTGTAGGTTACGTACACAAGTGTGACGAAAGACGTGGAGGTGCTGTATACACTCAAAAAGGCGCGGCCGGGCTTATTTAAATCCGACTGCCCAACTGCGCCTTTTTATTTTTTCTCAGCCTATTTTTTCAAGATGTTCTTTCATTTTCTTGAACGTAATTTATAAACTTCAGGAGTGTCCAGATTCTGTCTTGACGGTCCCTTGGGAAAGCTGCAATGTACGGTTGCGGGACAACCAAAATTACGTTTTCAGCCTGCATTTCATCCATCTGCGCTGGAGATATTCCTTGTTGGAGCGTACAAAGATATTTGGGCTTGTCCCGCAGACGGTCTGCTTCATTTATTACCTGACGCCAGCGATCTTTACAAGTTGTTTTAGCTGCCAAAGAAATAATCTTTTCTGTTGGAAATTTAATGTCGTGATATGCAGCCTGAGAGGGAAAAATAAAATCTGGTTTTTTGTTTCCCTCAGTTACAGCCTGTGCCGTATATTTGATATCATTTCCATCAAAAATCGCCGCTAAGTGGTGCTCCAAGCTCTTGCCAGCCCGACTCTTTCTGCGATTAAGCACCATGTTTGCCATAGTAATAAAATCGTCAACCGACGCAAATCCTTTGGAAATTGTCTCCCCATATCTGGAATGCTCGATAGCTCTAAACAATGTGTATTCCATATTCGTCCATTCGATGATTTTTCGGTCAGGGTTTGCGCGAATATATTCAAGATGATTATACACCCTGTTTTGAATATCACGGGCAGCAGCAGACATTACTTCCGATGCAGGAAAATCATCTGTAAGTGATTTGATAAACTCCTGTATGGCAAACTGCTCCTTAGTCTCTGCCTGTACCTGTTGCGTTTCAATCAACCGATTTGTATCTGCCGGACTAAGGCTAAACGCGTCGAGAAACTGATTTATGTCATCTTCTGTATTCAGAACATAGCTCTGATAATCTTCAGTACTGTTCTGAGCTAATACAAAAAGAGCGCCTGTGTATTCAGGTCTGAGAAACGGAAAGCCTCTTCCGAAATTTGTTATACGGTATTCATTTCTTGTGCCCTGTCCATAGTATATAAATCTGGTATCAGTTTCAGTGTCGTCCTGCCATTTTATTTTAACCCATTTTTCCTTGTTATGACCCTTTTCTCCCGGCTCATCAAATAAAATTGGTATAGAGGGTTTTGAAATATAAATACCTGCCTGATGACCGCCGGTCAGCCCTGTATCATTTGCAGAAAGGAACTTGCAGTATGCCAGATGACTATTCAGGACAGATTGTATCGCCTGAATTGCATAGTTCTCAGCCACTTATTCTACCTCCTGATGATGAATTTCTGATATAAGACAAGTACTGGCTGTACAATCGAGCTCTTGTAATTTGCACACTACAAGCCTCGCAACATCTGACATTAAAGGCACAACAACAGAATTCCCAAACTGTCTGTACGCCTGCGTATCGGAAACCGGTATCTTGAATGTATCAGGAAATCCTTGAAGTCTTGCACACTCTCTCGGTGTCAGCCGCCGCGGATTTTTTCCTTCCTGCTCAATCAGTATTTCGGAGCCATCTTTGTAATAACGCGCACTGATAGTTCGTGTTATACCATCAAGAGGCGCAATGCCATAGCCGAAACCGTTGCCTGCTTCTCTGTGCTTTGCTGCATAATTTTGCAGATATGTCCACAATTTATCTGACAGTGTATACTTTGATTCTGGCTCTGATTCAAGTATATCTTTCACAACAGGCTGTTTTTTCGGTGGGGACAGATTAAATTTAAAGTCTACATCGCTTCCGTAGCGTTCCATATCAAATCCCACGATCACAATACGCTCTCTGTGTTGTGGAACATAGTTTTTTCCATCTATTACTTGGAAAAATATTGAATAATTTAGTTCTCTTAAGGATTCCTGAATAACTTTGAATGTACGCCCTTTGTCATGGCTGCAAAGATTTTTTACATTTTCAAGCATAAAAGCCTTTGGACGCTTTGCTTTCAATATCCTGCATATATCAAAAAATAGAGTTCCCTGTGTTTTATCTTCAAACCCTGTTGCGCGGCCAAGACTGTTTTTCTTTGATACACCCGCAATAGAAAACGGCTGACAGGGAAATCCTGCAACCAAAATATCATGATCAGGTATACTCTCTGCATCTACTTTTGTAATATCCCCATCTGGCTGCACACCAAAATTAGCATAATATGTCTGCTGGCTATATTTATTCCACTCATTTGAATATACACAGCGCCCGCCAGCAGATTCAAAAGCAAGCCGCAAACCTCCAATTCCCGCAAAAAGGTCAATGAAAGTGTAGCTCCCATCATCACGAAGTGGTTCGGCTTTTGCTTTTACAATCAACTGCCTGATTGCTATCGCCAGACAATCCTGCATGGTTTGGCCGCTTACAACTGAGTAATTACTCAATTCCTCGTACATATCATCATCTACTCGTATATGCAATTGCTTTACCATTTTCAAGACCTCCGGGAATATAATGCTACCTGATTTTACCCCATTATACCATGTCACATTTTAAATTACAATATTGTGGGGATTGTTTTTATACCACTTTTACCCCAGAAAAGCAGAAGCTGTAGCAATCTTTCTTTTTTGCTACAGCTTCAATTTTTTTGCCTTTATTCCTTTTTCACCGGGCGGATGTCTATCATTTTAAGCATCGCCCCGGTGGAGAGTACGCGGCGGTAGAAGTCCGGCACTATGCGGTGGACGACGGGGGCTATCTCCGCCGTGCCCTTTATGGGCTTTACCATCACATGCGCGTCAACGCCGCTTATCTTATACTCACAGCCGACCTCGACAAAGCCAAAGCGGGCGAAGAACTTGAAGAGCTTGCGCACACGGTTTTCATCCTCGTCCTCAAACTCGGTGATTTCCGCGATTATGCCCTGCTTGTCGGCATAGCGCTTGTTAATCTGGCGCATGGCCTCAATGCCCACGCCCTTGTCGCGGTACCAGGGCAGAATGCCGAAGTACTTGAGCAGCACATAGCCATAGAGATTCTTCACGCCGACGAGGGCATAGCCCAGCTCCATCTGCGTCTCCTCCTCGTACACGACCAGAAGCTCCTGCTCGCCGAGGGTCATGGCCTTGTGAATGGCCATTTTGCCAAACAGCTCCTCGCTGTCAAAATCCACCTCCATCACGGGATAGAGGCGCTCAAGGTCGCGGTGGCCGCCTTTTCTCAGCTTTATCATAGTCTCTCACCTTTCTTTTTGCCCGTGGGGTTTAATGTTTGTCTATTTCCTGCGCGCGGCACAATCGCGCGTATTCACCGTTTTTCGCCAGAAGCTCAGCGGGCGCGCCCATCTCCACAATGCGCTCACCCTCGACAACGGCTATGGTGTCGGCATTGCTGACGGTTGACAGGCGGTGCGCTATTATAATGGTAGTCCGCCCCTCGGAGAGCTTGTCCAAGGATGACTGTATGCGCCGCTCGGTCACGGTGTCGAGAGCGGAGGTGGCCTCGTCCAGAATCAGAATCTGCGGGTTTTTCAAAAACACGCGGGCAATGGATATGCGCTGCTTCTGCCCGCCGGAGAGCATCACGCCGCGCTCACCGATATATGTATCATAGCCGTCGGGCATCTCCATAATCTCCTTATGGATTTCCGCACGCACGGCGGCCTCAACAATCTCCTCATCGGTCGCGTCCGGGCGGCCATAGCGGATATTCTCACGCACGGTGCCGGCGAACATAAACACGTCCTGCTGGATGAGGCCGATATTGCGCCTGAGGCTCTCCTGCGTCATGCGGCGGATATCAACGCCGTCTGCCAGAATCTCACCCCCGCACACATCGTAAAAGCGCGGCAGCAGCTGGCAGAGCGTGGTCTTGCCGCCGCCGGAGGGGCCGACAAGGGCGAAGCTCTCACCGGGCTTTATATGCAGGGAGACATTATCCAGCACCGGCACGCCGTTTCCGTAATCGAAGCTGACGTTTTTATACTCGATGTCCCCGCGGAGCTGGCCGATATCCACAGCGTCCGGCGCATCCTTAATCGCGGGCTCCGTGCGCATGATATCGACAAAGCGGCCAAAGCCCGCCGTGCCCTGCATATAGATTTCCGCAAACTGGGCAAGCTTTCTCACCGGGGTGACAAAGGCCGAGACATAGAGCGAGAAGGTGATGAGGTCGACATAGTTCATCTCACCGCGCATGATGAGCGCACCGCCCACAGCGATAACCGCGACCTGCGCGGCGCTGGTGGTGAACTCCATGCCGCTGTTGAAAAGCCCCATGGCCTTGTAGTACTCCACCTTTGACGAGCGGAAAAGCTCATTGGCCCGCTCAAACTTCTCCCCCTCGCGCTGCTCATTGGCAAAAGCCTTGGCCGTGCGGATGCCGGAGATACTGCTCTCGATGGCGGCGTAAATCTCCGCCGTTTTGCGCTTGACCTCGACATTGGCCTTTTTCATGCTGATGCGCTGGGA
>CAUABY010000027.1 GCA_958427375.1 uncultured Eubacteriales bacterium | reverse complement strand
TCTTTTCAATTGTGGCGGCGTCCACGTCAGAGTCGATGTCGGCCTCCATAACGCCGATGTTCAGCTCGTCCTTGAGCGCGCCGATTGTGGCCTTGAGCGTGCTGGTCTTGCCGGAGCCGGGGGAACTCATGAGATTGAGCAGGAAAGTGCCCTTTTCCTTGAGCTCGCCGCGCAGTTTTTCAGCCTCGCGGTCGTTGTTTTCAAATACGCTCTGCTTGATTTCGAGAACTCTGTATCCTTCCATAATAAACACCTCTTCAGATATTTGTTTTCGCTTTCGATGAAATAAATTATACCACGTTCATTTAACTGATGCAATAAAGACAACGCACACAGAAAAGGGATAGTGTGCCATTATTCGCTGAGAAAGGCCATTTTGCCCCGAAGCTCAGTATCAAACTCCGCGCGCTTTGCGCTGAACTCAGCGTCACTGCCTGGCAGCGCCGTGATGGAGCCGTCGTCAAACGATAAAAGCGCTTCCCACAGGGCGCTTCGCGTGACAACACGGCCCGTCTGTGCCGGAACAAGCGCCGCGCCGAGCGCAAGCTTTGTATCGCGCCCGCCGGAGAAAAGCCAGTCGAGAAAGGCCGCAATATCGCCCGCACTGCGGCTGCCGCCCGCTGTCACGGCAAGGCCGTATGCCGTACCGAGTCTGCTTCCTGTGCCGTTCTCGTCGCTCAGCGGAGGCATGGCGCGCAGGGTTACATCCCGGCAGTCAAGTCCGTGAAGTGCGGAGGTGTAAGTCAGCGCGCAGGGGAGCCTGCCCTCGCACACGTCCTTCGCGCCCGCCTTGCCCGTCGAGAGAGCGCCTGTGTATGCACATTCAGCCAAAAGGTTATACAGAGCCTTGTAGTTTTCACTCTCCGCACCGCGCCGGACGGAGCCGGTGAATTCCTCGCCCTCGCGCAAAAGCTGGGTGAAGAAGAGCGCCGCGTAATCATCCACGGCAAAAAACGGCTGCTTATTTGCGGCGGTGTACTCCTGCGCGGCTTCGGCGAGCTCGGCAAAGCTCTCAAAATCATAGTCCGCGCCGAACGCGGAGTTTATAAGCAAAACCTGAATATCACAGCCGACGGGGAAAAAGCTCATGCCGATAGCGGCGTTGCGGCTTGAAAACGCCATGGGGTAGTCCACCGCGCGCTCAAGCTCAGCATCCAGCTCTGTCAACATCGAGCGCGCACCGAGGCCAAAAGCGCGCGTGTGCGAGCAGAGTATCAAATCCGGCAGAGCCTTTTCACACTCCGCCGCGAGCTCGTCCTCAGATTCAAAAGCGCGCAGGGACACCGGCAGTGTTGTGCGCGGGTGGGAGCCGTTGTACTCGCCGCACAGATCCTCAAGCCCGGCGGACAGGCCGCTCTGCCCCACATACCAAATACTCACCGTGCCGCGGCTCTCGTCCGGGCGAGTGGAGAGAAAATATATAACTCCGCCCGCAATCAAAAACGCAAGAATGACGCCGAGCAGACCTTTTATAATTCCGTGTATTCTCATAGTTTGCGCCTCATGCCGGCACAATTCGCGCCGACGCTGTGTCTATTCCTGTCAAACATGGATAGATATATTTAATCACAATTCCCGCGCTATATCAAGCATAAGCTGAGGGAAATCAAACCCGCCGGTTTTGTGGGGCAGGTATTCTCCTGAGCTTGACATGTGTAGTATAATTCCAATAGTGCAAATTGGAGGGCAAGCTGATGAGATATAAAGCAGTTTTGTATGACATGGACGGTACGGTGCTTGACACCCTGCGGGATCTGACGGACGCGGTCAACGCGGCGCTCCGCCGCTTTGATATGCCTGAGCGCCGCGCGGATGAGATACGCAGTTTCCTGGGCAACGGTGCCCAGCGGCTAATTGAGCTGTCCGTCCCGGCAGATACGGATGCCGAGACTGTCAGCCGTGTGCTCGCTTACTATACGCCGTACTATGATGCGCACTGCCGCATCAAAACAGCGCCATATGCCGGTATTATTGAGCTGATGCGCGCGCTCAAGGAGGCGGGCGTCAAGCAGGCGGTGGTGTCCAATAAGCCGGACGCCGCCGTGCGTGAGCTTGCGGCGGAGTTTTTCACCCCGCTTTTGGAGTGCGCGATAGGGGAGAGCCCCGATGTGCGCCGCAAGCCCAGCCCCGACACCGTTCTGGCCGCCATGCGCGAGATGGGGCTTGACACCGGCGACTGCGTGTATGTCGGCGATTCCGAGGTGGATATTGCCACGGCTAAAAACGCCGGAATGGACTGCATCTCGGTCGCGTGGGGCTTCAGAGACGAGCCGGAGCTCATAGCCGCCGGGGCGCAGAAAATAGTCCACAGCACAGCGGAGCTTGCCGCCGCGCTTGAGTGATATAAACAACAGAACAGCGCTCCATATCAGCAATGTCTGGTATAGAGCGCTGCTTTTCCTGCATTTATAGCGGTGTTTTCTTAATCTGTGCCCAACGGCGCGGGTACTTGGCTGGGGTGGGCCTGACCTTGCGTACGATGACAAGGCTGTGCGTTACATCGGTGCCGGGAATGGTGTAGCTTACGCGGTTCTCCACCTTCCCGCCGAGTGTGGCGATTGCGCGCCCGGCCTCTTTCAGCTCCCCGGCGCAGTCCGGCCCTTTCATGGCAATAAACGCGCCGCCCTGCTTTACAAAGGGCAGGCACAGCTCGGCCAAGAGGTTCAGCCGGGCAACTGCGCGGGAGAGCGCGAAATCAAAGCTCTCGCGCAGCTCCGCCGGCGCTTCCTCGGCGCGCGCGTGGATGCAGTTCACATCATCGAAGCCGAGCTTTGCGCAGGTATTTTTCAAAAAACCAATGCGCTTGTCCAAGCTGTCAAGCAGGGTCAAATCCAGCCCCGGACAGGCGATTTTCAGTGCCAGCCCCGGAAAGCCCGCGCCTGTGCCCACGTCAATGGCGCGCTTGCCGTCAAGCTTTGCGGCGTTCAGCACGGCGGCGCAGTCTAAAAAGTGCAGCCGCGCGGAGTCGGCCTCACCGCTGATGGCCGTCAGGTTCATCACGCGGTTTACCTCGTCAAGCTCGGTGTAGTATGTGCGGTAGCGCGTCAGCGCGTTTTCTTCAAGGCTCAGCCCAAGCTCGGCAAAGCCCGTTTTCAGTATTTCTTCAAGCATCTTCTTCCTCATCCACAGCCTTGTAGAATTCATGGTTGCCATAGGTCACAACATAGCTCAAATTCTGCTCAAACCACGCGTTGGCACCGCCCGCGGGATTGACAAAATACGTGCTCTCGCCCACAACGTTGTAGCCCTCAAGCACGAGATAGGATGCAATGCAGTATATCTCGTCGGGCTTGTCTTTCATGGCAAGCGTCGTCACCGGGGTGAACTGCACCGTGTGCTTGTTGTCATAGAGCACCTCAAAAATCGTGTTCGGGAAGTCCTCATCCGCCACGCGGTTTAGCACCACGCTGCACACGCCCATAATGCCCGCCAGCGGCTGCTCGTATGCCTCGCCATAGCCAATGCGCGGCAGCCAGTAGAGCGCCTGCGGGTCGCAGTTCATCTCATAATAGTCCTCCCCGCCGGATATGAGCCGCGCCTGCGCGGTGGTCAAGTCCACCCGCTCCACGCCAATCTCCGCCGTCACGCCGAATATGCGGCACAGCGCGTCGAGCGGTAGATACAGCTCCCCGCCGCTTATAAGATAGCCGCGTGGCAGATAGATGTAACGGTAGTTTGCCGTCATGTAGCCGCTGTCCCTCGTCCCGGCCAGCTCAAGCCCCGGCGCGTCGGCGGTGAAGCCCTCGCGCGTGTTCTCAACTCGCAGGGCGATGTCGTATATATCACCGAAGTCGCTCAGTGACATGAATATGTCCTCTCCGCTGCGGTAGGCGCGCCCGGCCAAAAGCGAGCAGTGGTAGACGCGCAGTTCATCAAGCGCCGGGCGCTCGCGCCCCGCGGCAAAGGCCGCGCTGCCGCCAAGCAGCGCAAGGCACAGCACCGCGCAGATAAGCCGCCTTACAGCCCGTCTCACTGCTCAGCCTTGAAGTCCTTGAGCGCCTTTGCGAGTTGGTCGGGGCAGGAGGTGTTCTTAAAGCCGCAGCGTATGCCGCCGAGCCTTTCAATAACCTCGTCAATGTCCATGCCCTCCACGAGCTTGGCTATACCCTGCAAATTGCCGCTGCACCCGCCCATGACGCGCAGACCGGAGATCTTGTTGTCTGTAACGTCGAATTCCATCATCTGAGAGCAAACCCCTCTGGGTCTGAAATTATATTTCATGTCATTTGCCTTCCTTTAATTATAGTATACAGCACGCCGATTTTCAACGCCGCGTATTTCTCGACAAAACAAAGTGTAACACGCGCCGCCGCATTTTGCAAGCGCCGCGGAATAAACCAAAGCGAGTACACATAGGTTTGAGTTGACGGGGGCTTGGCAGATGCGCGCCGTGCCCGCCGCCAAGTATTACGGGTGGTGAAAAATGTTGCGTGTGATGAAAAACCTTTCCGCGGCGCTTGTGCTGTCCATGAGCCTTTATATTTTCTGCGCCTCGCCGATGTACGCTTATATTGCCGACTACCGGCAGAGCAGTATAGAGCGCGGCAGAATGACGAATGTTACGGTCGACGCCGCGCCTGTCCCGGATGCCGTGTCGATGCCCGCGCCGGAGCCGGACATTACTGCCGCTGAGAGCCGAGCCACTGCCGCGCCGCTGAACGTGTTCGTCCCGCTCCCCGGTGACGGGGTGGAAGCCTATGCCGCCGACAGCGCCGCCGAAGCCGAGATGATACCCGCCCTCGCCGTGACCATGACAGAGCAAGGGGAGGAGCAGGTCGTGGAGACGACAATCGAGGGCGGCCTTGCCATAAAAAACCAGACAGGCTATCAGGCGGATGTCGGCAAGCTTCTCATGCAGGGGCCGGGGCTGAGCTTCGAGCCGGACAAGCCGCAAATCCTCGTCATCCACACCCATTCGAGCGAGGCCTATACACCGGCGGGACTGGATAAATACGAGGCCAGTGACAGCAGCCGCACCGAGGACACAAACTATAATATAGTCCGCGTCGGCGATGAGCTGTGCTCAATCCTGAACTCTGCGGGTTTGGAGACCGTACACGACCGCGGCATATATGACTACCCCAGCTATACAGGCTCCTATACCCGCTCCGGAGAGGCAGTCGAAAACTGGCTCACCGAGTACCCCAGTATCCGCATGGTTATTGACGTCCACCGCGACGCGCTCGGCAGCAGCGGCATAGTGTACAAGACCATGGCGGAGGAGGAGGGGGTGTGCGCAAGTCAGGTTATGATGGTCGTCGGCACGGACGAGAGCGGGCTTGCCCACAGCGGCTGGCGCGATAATCTCGCCCTCGCCGTGTATCTCCAGCGCGCTGTCACGGCTGCGCACCCCACGCTCATGCGCCCAATCCTCCTCGTGCCTCAGCGCTATAATCAGCATCTCACCTCCGGCTCAATCATTTTGGAGGTAGGCAGCAGCGGCAATACCCTTCAAGAGGCACTTGCGGCCGTGCGGCTTTTTGCGGATTCTGCGGGCCCTGCGCTCGCCGCGCTCGTCACTGCGCCGGAGGGGCAGCTGAGTAACGCCGAGTAATAGTAATACGGATTTTAGTACGGATTTTAGTAAAAAATTTTTTAAAATACCCCTTTACAAACTGTGAAGTGTATGGTATATTATCAACGAAATCAAGAATGATTACTGATTTGGACTCAAACTACTAAGGAAACGGAGCAGCTATGGAAATTAGACGCAACAACAGTAAAAAGCGCCAAGCTATCTATGACTGCCTGTATTCCGCGAAAGACCACCCCACGGCGGAAATGCTGTATAAGCGGCTCAAGCCGGAAATCCCGGAGCTGAGCCTGGGTACGGTGTACAGGAACTTGGCCGTGCTGGCAGAGGAGGGGCAGATAATCACCGTCGGCCGGGTGGACGCGCAAGAGCGCTATGACGCCAGAACTGAGCCGCACTCACACTTTCTCTGCCGCAATTGCCGCTGTGTGCAGGATTTATTCCTGCCGGATGTAGTCAGCGAACTATATGAAGAGGTGGACGCAAGCTCCGGCTGCCTTGCGGAGGGCTACACGCTCACGCTGCACGGGCTGTGCCGCGCCTGCCGCAAATAATCTGTTTATCGCGCGAAAGCGATAATATATAAAATGATAATAAAAATTAAAATTTCAGGAGGAATTACAAATGAAGAAATGGGTTTGCCCGGTATGTGGTTATGTTCATGAGGGAGATACTCCCCCTGAGTTCTGCCCCCAGTGCAAGGTTCCCGGATCCAAGTTCATCGAGCAGAAAGCTGAGATGAGCTGGGCAGCAGAGCATGTTGTCGGCGTTGGCAGACAGTTTGGCGCGGACGTTCCTGAGGAAGTCCAGAAGGAGATTATTGACGGCCTGATGGCAAACTTCACCGGTGAATGCACCGAGGTTGGTATGTACCTTGCAATGGCACGCGTTGCCCACCGCGAGGGTTATCCTGAAATCGGCATGTACTGGGAGAAGGCCGGCCTTGAAGAGGCTGAGCACGCCGCAAAGTTTGCGGAACTCCTCGGCGATGTCGTCACCGACAGCACCAAGAAGAACCTTGAGATGCGCGTTGAGGCCGAGAACGGCGCTACCGCGGGCAAGTTTGAGCTTGCAAAGCTCGCCAAGAAGTACAATCTCGACGCTATCCATGATACCGTCCACGAGATGGCACGTGACGAGGCCCGCCACGGCAAGGCATTCCAGGGTCTGCTTGAGCGCTACTTCAAGTAAGCCGTAAAAGCTTTGCTGAGTATCGGAATAAAACTCAGCAAAACACATATCCTATAATACTAAAAAAGTACTAAAAAAGGAGAATTGCAAATGAAGTATGTCTGCAATGTATGCGGCTGGGTGTACGACGAGGACGAGCAGGGAACCAAGTGGGAGGCTCTCCCCGATGATTTCACCTGCGAGCTCTGCGGCGTCGGTAAGGACGAGTTCACCGCCGAAGCGTAAGTTAACAACAACAGTAAAAGCCTTGAGGCCTCAGCCTCAAGGCTTTTTCGTATCAAATTTCCCGGCATCACGCCGAGGGGAAGCACCACTCAATGAAGCGGCACAGCGCGTCAGTGTCCGGCGCGGAGAGCGGAACGAACATGTAGTAATTTACGTCCTCATGCTCACGCCCTTCCATGAAGCGGCAGTGCTCCATGTTCAGCCCGCCGTCTATGGGCTTTCCGTCCGCGTCGAGAGCGGGTATCATGTACTCCTCAAGCCGCGTGTATAAATCCGCGGGCAGGAGCTGCTTGAAATCCAGCAGCGGCACATTTACCGAATAGTGGTCGTAGAGCTTTTCCGTTGTGATTACAAAGTCCAGCTCAGCCGTTGCGATGTAGGCGATAATCTTGCCGTTGCTCGCGGCGGAATAGTCGCGCGCGTCCCTGCCCTCAAAGTCAACGTACAGGTCGCCGTCAAAGATAATGCGCTGGTTCTTTCCAACACCTAAAATCCCGCCGAACTCGTCCTCCATCTCGCCCGTGTCGAACAAATCATAGAGGTCGTTTACAATGAAGCCCTGCAAGAGCGTCTCCTTGTGCGACTGGACTATCACATCGCCGATGTACCACACAAAAAGCGCCAGCACCAAAAAGCCGATAAACCACAGTTTATAATAGTAGGCAATGTACGATACCTTTTGCCTAAAGCTCATGGGGCGCAGCTTGTCGCGCTCACCGTGGTACCATTTGGATATTCTTTCACTCAGCGTCATATCAAACCGTCCTCATCACTGCCGATGCTCTTTTTGCTGAAATGCTTTCTGCGCACGCGCTTTGCGGGCAGTGACGGGGCTTCCTCTTCCTCGTGATTGACCTCGCCGTCATCCTCGGTGTATTTGAGAAATACGCCCACAATAAAGTATGAGGAGAAGAAAACGTACAGCGCAATCCAGAAGAAAAAGAGGCCGCTCATGTAGAATATGCCCACGCCCACCAGCACGAGCATCACAAGCAGCGTCAGTGTCACAGGCAGGTTGCCGATGGCGAGAATGAAGCTGTTGCCCAGTATTTTCTTCATCGGAAAATCGTACAGCGCGAGGGTGGGGTAGAGGTAGAAGGTGCAGCCGAGGAAGATGAGTGCCAGGCAGCCAATAAGCCCGAACACGGCATAGCGCATAACACCCTGCACGTTGATGAAGAAGTTCCACGCCGCCCACAAATCCGCGAGGAAAAACGCGGTGCCGACAAGGATGATGAGCCAGATAAGCGTCGCTTTTTTGAAATGGCGCTTGAAGCTTGACCAGAAGCTCTTCCACACGCCGCCCTCCGTGTCGCGCACCTGATGGAGGGTGAACTCGTAAAAGGCGGTTGTCGCGGCGCCCGTCGTGATGATGGGGATGCTGACTACAGCCCAGAGAATACCCATTATAGCGGCGTCCGTGAGCTTGCCCATGAAGCGCCAGAACTTGTTTTCAGGATCAAATAGATGTATCATTCGGCTTCAAGTATGTTGGTAGTGATGTAGTCGACGCCGAGGTCTATCATGGCCTCGCCGTCCTCCTTGGTGTTGACCGTCCAGCAGTTAACCTCCAGTCCGGCGGCGTGTACGGCGTCCACTATCTCCTTGGTGAGATTGGTGTAGCGGATGTCGAGACCGAGGTTGTTTTTCACAAGGTCATCGAGCGAGTTCTTGCCCCAGTCCTCAAGCAGGTACATTGCGCGAAGCTCCGGGTAGCGGCGGCGCAGATAGACAAGGTTTTTAAGCTGGAAAGAGATGACTATGAGGTGGTCAAGGTAATCCGCTTTCTCAAACTCACCTACGATTTTATAAACGTCGGATGCCTTAAACTGATTCTTCAGCTCAAGAACGCAGGTTTTTTCGTACTTTTTGCAGATGCCGATGTAGTCGAGCAGGTCGGGGATAATAAGATCCATGCGGCCGCGCTTGCCGTCAATATCGAGGAGCTGAAGCTTGCGCAGAGTGTCATAGCTGGTGTTCTCTATAATCATGGAGTCGAGCCCGACGCGCGCGGTGTTGTCGTCGTGGAATATGACGAAACGCCCGTCAGCGGTGCGGTGTACATCTGTCTCTACGCCGAAAAAGCTCTCGCGGTTGCCGGCGGCGACAAAAGCCGAGCAGGTGTTTTCTTTCTCAAGGCCGCTCAGACCTCTGTGTGCAATCATTTTAACGCCCTTGCTGTTAATTTTAATAGTGTTCATGTCTGCCCTCACAATTTTTTGTATGGAATTGACAAATCTGCCTGCTGCATTTTGTGTATGTCTACAAACAGGCTTTGTTATGACAGCTATTAAGTATAGCATTTACGAACCGCATTTTCAATAAATGAGCGCTTTCTTGATGATTTGCACCGCGTTTTCGTAATTATGTACAAAATGTAAACCGCAAACTTGGAAAATACCTGCAAAGAAATGAGCGAGTTTGAAAAATAAATCATAATGCGCATAATATGTTGTCAAAAATGAAAACGTGTGATAAACTGTACCCAACAAGCATCACCGAGATGCGATGCGGTTAGAGGCGCTGTCCGCGGCTTTGTTCCATAAAACGGGGCATAAGCGGGGCAGTAAGGCTCTGCCGAAAGCAAAGTAAACCAATTATATACGAAATGAGGAGAAAGTAAAAATGAGAAAATTACTCGCAGTTATTCTCGCGTTCAGCATGGTGTTCGCACTGTGCGCATGCAGCGGCGGCAGCACCGGCGCGGCAGCAAAGCCTCAGGCTCCTGCTGAGGCAGAAGAAGTCCACGAAGCTGGTTTCTATGATGTAACCGAGCCTATCACCATCACTTGGTGGCATGCTCTTGAGGACCAGTACTCCGGCCTCGTCCAGGAAGTTGTTGACGGCTTCAATAACTCTCAGGACCTCATCACTGTTGAGGCAAAGTACATGGGCGCATACAAGGACATCAATGAGGCTCTTGTTGCTTCCCACGCAGCAGGCACTGACCTGCCCGCGGTCTGCGTTGCCAACACTGACTATGTTGCCTCCTACGGCGACGGCGGCGTGTTCGAGAACCTTGACCCGTACATAGTGGCCACCGGCTATGACGTCGATGACTTCTCCAGCGGTCTCCTTGCCAGCTCTCAGTTTGACGGCAAGCAGGTTGCACTCCCGTTCCTGCACTCCACTCAGGTTATCTACTATAACAAGACCATGGCCGATGAGAACGGCATAACCGTTCCTGAGACCATTGAGGACTTCCCCGCATTCCTCGAAGCTGGCGCGGCAGCCTGCGGCGGCTACGGCACTGTTGTTCCCGGCTGGGACCAGTGGTACTTCGAGACCCTTTACCTCAATGAGGGCGTTGACATCATCACTGACGATAACACCTGCGACCTCAACAGCGACGCTGCAATCGGTGTTACCAACATGATTAATGACTGGTGCCAGGACGGCCTTGCCTACCTCGCAGTCGGCACCGACGCTTCTGCCGCAATGCGCCAGAACTTCTATGACGGCAAGACCTTCTCCGTCATGCACACCTCTTCCCTGTACAACAACTATGTTGACAAGTGCGATTTCGAGGTCGGCATGGCATGGTACCCCGCTGCCTCCACCGGTGATAAGTTCTCCGAAGTCGGCGGCTGCGTCCTCGGTATCCCCGCAAAGAACGATCAGGCCACCAAGAACGCCGCATGGCAGTTCCTCCAGTACCTCTGCGGCAAGGAAGTCAACATGAAGTGGGCTGCCGGCACCGGTTACCTGCCTACCCGTAACTCCGTCCTCCAGACCGAGGAAGGCGTTGAGTTCCTGAAGGAGAAGCCCGCATTCCAGTGCATCTTCGACAACCTCAACCTCATCAATCCCCGTATCCAGAACGCTGCATGGAGCGAACTTGCCACCACCTGGAAGAATGCTATGGACACCATGCTCGTTCAGGGCGGCGACATCCAGACAGAGTCTGACAACATGGTCGATGAGATCGACGAGATTCTCGCAGACCGCGCATAAGCTACCTTGTACGCAACGATAGTAGAAAACACTTTATACTCTAAGCCTTGCCCGAAATGGCAAGGCTTGAGGAATATTCACGGAAGAAAGGCTCAACAGATATGCCAAATGAAAATGCAGCGGCTGTCGCGGTAAAGCCCGCGAAGCAGTCACCCAGACTGAGCCAGAGAACAAAGTCAAAAATTGTCGATTTTCTATTTGTCCTCCCCGCGCTCATACTCCTTGCAGTCTTTACATACTACCCCGTGGTAGAGCTTTTCCGCATAAGCCTTACCGACTGGAATCTGCTCAAGCCTACATACAGCTATGTCGGCTTCAAAAACTGGGCGTGGCTCTTCGTCGGTTCCGGCGCAAAGTACCTGTGGAACTCCCTCAAGGTAACTTTCCTTTACTCCTTGGGCGAGCTCTTTGCCACCATCGTCGGCGGTATGCTCTTCGCCCTGCTCTTTAACCGCATGACCCGCGGTTTCAGCGCAATGCGTGCCATCATCTTCGTGCCTAAGTACGTTGCGATGTCTTCCTGCGCCGTTGTTTTCCTCTGGATACTCAATACCGACTATGGCGTGCTCAACTATCTGCTTGGCCTCATCGGCATCTCTCCGATTGACTGGCTCAACCAGAAGTCAACTGCACTTCTTTCCGTCCTCATGACGACCTGCTGGCGTGTGTTTGGTTATGGCATGATGATTTACCTCTCCGCCATGATTGGCATTTCCCCGCAGTACTATGAGGCGGCATCCCTTGACGGCGCAACCAAGCGCGAGCAATTCTTCAAGATAACTCTTCCGCTGCTCTCCCCGACCACTCTGTTCCTCGTTGTCACCACCTTCCTCTCCTCCATGAAGGTCTTCCAGTCGGTCGATATACTGACCTCCGGCGGCCCTGCGAGAAGCACTGAGGTGTTTGTGTACCTCATCTACAGATACGCAATGGTCGACTTCAGAATGGACCGCGCGGCGACCTCGGCAGTCATGTTCTTCATCATCCTGCTTGTTGTCACTGTCTGCACCATGAAGTACTCCAACAACAGCGTCAACTACGATTCTTAAGAGAGGAGGAAATGTATTATGAACGGACAAAGACTTAAAAAACACCACAGCGCCGGATATCATATCCAGACAATTGTGGCTATTCTCGTTACCATCGTAATGATTTTCCCTCTCTACTGGATGCTGGCGACCTCATTCAAATCCGCTGAGGAAGTTCAGCGTGTCATCCCCACGCTCTTCCCGCACAGCTTCCACCCTGAGAACTATCTCAACGTTCTCACCCGCGCCAACTTCCTGCACTACTACTGGAACACCATCGTCATGACCGCCGGCATCCTCATCCTTCAGGTCGGCACCGGCACGCTCGCCGCGTACGGCTTTGCCTGCGGCAGCTTCAAGGGCAGAGAGGTGCTGTTCTATGTGGTTCTCGGCGCTCTGATGGTTCCTCTGCAGGTAACCTTTATTCCTATTTATATCATGTGCGCCAACTGGGGTCTCGCGGACACCTTCCTCGGCCTTATCCTGCCGGAGGCAGTCTCGGCCTACTACATCTTCATGCTGCGAAATTCGTTCCTCGCAATCGACCAGAGCTATATCGACGCCGGACGTATTGACGGTCTGGGCCGCCTCGGCACAATCCTCCACGTCCTGTTCCCGATGAGCAAATCCACCGTTTTCACCGTCACCCTCGTGACCTTCTCCAACGGCTGGAACGCTTACTTCTGGCCGAAAATCATCGCCAAGAATGAGGTCCGCAGAGTTCTGACCGTCGGCCTTGCTCAGCTCAAGAACACTTTCGCAGGCCAGGCAGTCTCTAACTACCATGAGATTATGGCTGGTGCAGTCCTTGCGATAGTTCCGCTTATCATCCTCTTCCTCATCTTCCAGAAGTACATGATGACCGGTTACTCCAAGGCCGCAATGAAGTAATACAGATTTTGGTGTAAAACTAAATAGATAAAGGGCAGGAAAAATTCCTACCCTTTATTTTTGACCTTTTATTCGCGTTTTCCTTTTCTGCCTTCTTTTTCCGCCTCTATTACATGCCCCGTGTATGCTGCGGGCAGCATGCACGGCGCGTCGGTAACAACGGTGTCAAAGCTTCTCAGCTCCAGCAGCGCGTTTGCGGCGCTCGCGCCAATCTGCTCGCCCTTGCACAGCAGAACCCTCCTGCGCGCGCAGTGCATCGCCGCGCTAAGAACCGGCAGCCGCTCCACCCCGGCATAGGTCAGAAAACCGCTGCTGGTCAGTCCGTCACAGGCAATAAAGCAGATGTCAAAGCGAAAATGCTCCGTAAGCTCCGCCGCCTGCTGGCCGACGAACAGACCCTGTGAGAAAAGGTAGCGCCCGCCCGTGCAGTAAAGGCGGCTGACCTTGCCGCAGAGCTTGTTTGAAATTTTCAGGCTGTCGGTCACAACGGTCAGCCCCGTTCTCCGCGTCAGCTCGGCGGCCATGGATAGCGTCAGCGGCGAGGCGGCAAGGAAAATCGTCTCCCTGTCCTTCACAAGCTGGGCGGCGGCGTAGCCAAGCGGTGTGCTCTCGTGGCTGCTGATGGCCGGCGTGGTGCTGCCCACGCTCGTCGCGGCCATAGCCCCGCCGAAGGAGCGGACGATAAGCCCGCGCTTTGCAAGCTCCGAAAGGTCGCGCCGGATGGTGGCCGAGCTCACATAGAGCTGTGCCTCCAGCTCGCTCACGCTGACTGATTGGTTCTGATTTACAATTGTCAGTATCTTCTTTAGTCTGTCCTCAGGTATCATATCTTCAGATGTGTACGCGCCTTACTTGGGCGGAGGTGTCAAAGTCGTTTTTGATGTTGTCTGTTATAATGTATTGAAATTCGCTTAAGTGCGCGAAGTTGTATGGCCGCGTCAGCCCGACCTTTGTGTGGTCGAAGAGCAGTACCGAGCAGCTTGACTGCTGCATCGCCACACGGCGCACGGAGGCCGCGTCCCATGTGGATTCCGCCGCGTAGTTTTGCGGCGTCACGCCGACAGGGGAGAAGAAGGCAAGGTCAAAGTTGAAGCTTTTCAGTGCGTTTTCGGCTGTCGCGCCGTAAAACCCGTGCGATATGTCGGACATCTCCCCGCCTACAATGTGCAGCTGTACGTGGCTGCTCTGGATTTTCGGCACAACGTCCAGCCCGTTTGTAACTATGACGAGGTTGTTTATCTGTTGCAGCATGTTGACCATTG
>CAUABY010000026.1 GCA_958427375.1 uncultured Eubacteriales bacterium | reverse complement strand
GAGGTCTCCGCCGCCGACCTGAGAGCACACGCTCTTTTCGCCGCCGAAGAAGAGGTCATATTTGGAGTCAAGCTCTTCGCCCTTGTTGACGCTTACGCTGTCATACTTGCCGGAGATAGCCGCAATCGTGATGCCGAGCAGGGCGATGCACAGCAGAAGCAGCCAGGAAATCGGGCTCCAGTAGCCCACCGCGTTGAAGGACAGTACGGAAACCACGGGCATATTCTCGCCCATGACGGAGGCGGCATAGCCGGTGCCGAGCATGGTGTCGATATACTGCACGGCGCTGAACGCGGCACGGGTGGCGGGTTCCGTGATGTAGCGGGTGACCGCGGAGGGGAAGAGGCCGGTGACAACGCACAGCACCGCGAAGATGCACATTGCGATGATGAGGCTGGGCTTGACCTCCTTTACATTCTCATACTTTGCCGGGAGCCTGCCGAAGAACACGGACTGACTGACCTTGACAAAGGAGGCGAGGGTCAGAATGGAGGTGACAAGCGCGATGATGGTTACCAGCAGGAAGCCGATATTGCCGGTCTCGGCGGCTTTCTCATAGGTGGCCTGATAGACGAGCCACTTGGAGGCGAAGCCGTTGAAGGGGGGCAGGCCGCTGATGGAGAACGCACCGATGAGGAAGAGGCCGGTGGTCCAAGGCATTTTCTTGGAGAGGCCGCCAAGCTCGTCGAGGTTGGTGGTGCCGGTCTGATACATGACAGCGCCGGCCGCGAGGAACAGCAGGCCCTTGAAGAGGGTGTGGTTCATCGCGTGATAGAGACCCGCGGAGAAGCCAAGGCCGGTGCAAAGGCCGATTGCCGTGAGCACATAGCCTATCTGGGAGATACTGTGGAAAGCGAGCAGGCGCTTGAAGTCGTGCTGGGCGAGCGCCATAGTAACGCAGACGAACATACTCACAGAGCCGACAAACACCAGCATAAACTGCATGGAGCCGAGGTTCATGGTCTGGAAGAGGAAGTAGGTCAGGCGGATGATGGCGTAGATACCGGACTTGGTGAGAACGCCGGATATAAGCACGGAGATGGACGCGGGGGCGGCGCCGTGGGCGTCAGCCGCGAGCGGGTGGAAAGGCACGATGAAGGCCTTGGTGGAGAAGCCTATGTACAAAAGCGCGAAAGCGACGATTGTGGAGGTGCCCATATTGCCGGGGACGAAGGCGGCGAGCTGTGCGAAGTTGAGTGTGTGGAACTGCGCGTACAGCATGATGGTGCCGACAAGAATGCAGGTGGAGCCGATGCAGCCGACAACGAGGTACTTGAACGCCGCCTCAAGCGCGCCGTGCGCCTTGTTGCGGAAAGCGGTGAGCGCCACGGCCGCGAAGGTGAGAATCTCAACCATGATGAACATGTTGAAGAGGTCCCCGGAGAGCACAAGGCCGAGAACGCCGCCCGCGAGCATGAGGAAGAGCGTGTAGTACTGGGATACGTTGTCGTCGTGGTCCATGTACTGCATGGAGTATACGCCGGACACGAATACCGCAACGCCGATGAGCAGCGCAAAGAACAGGCTCAGCGCGTCGACCTCAAGGGCGATGCCGATTGCGTAGCCGCCGGCCATTGCGCGATTGCCCATCCAGTAGGCGATAATCTCGCCATTGAGGAGCACGGGCTTCACCAGCGCCAGCAGGAAGCCGAGAGAAGCGGTCACGGCGAGCATGGCGACGATGTTGCGCACGGTCTTATGGTTGCCGAGCATGACGATGATGAATGCGCCGAGGAAGAGCACCATTATCGCGTAAATGGGGAAGTGCTGATAGTTGAAGAGATTAGCAGTATTCATCCTCTCAGCCTCCTGATCTCTCTCGTGTCGAGAGTACCGTAGGATTCCTCAAGCTTGATGACGAGGGCGAGGGACATAGCCGTGACGCAGGCGCCGATGACTATGCTCGTGAGGGTCAGAGCCTGGGGAATGGGGTCGACAAAGTAGCTTGCGGCCGTCAGCTCACCGGCAGTGAAGATAGGAGCGGTGCCGCCTGGGTTGAAGCCGATGGAGATTATAAGGAGGTTCACGCCGTAGTCGGCAATGCTAAGACCGATGACGGTCTTGACAAGGTTATACTTTGTAATAATAGTATAGAAGCCGAGGGCGATGAGGAAAAATGAGGCGATGTAGTTAAAGGTTATCATATTCTCATTCCCTCACTTTCTTTTTCTTTTGCGCCTGTTGTCCACATCTCTGTCGCCGAGCAGGCCGAGCATGGAAAGCGTAATCACGCCGACGCCGCAAAGGACGTTCAAGCCGACCATCTCATCCATCCAGGAAATGGTGCCGGAGGACAGCAGAGCGCCGACAGCGCCGTTATTGTAGGCGAAGTTCTGGGCGAAATTGCCGCCGGCGATGATGCCGCCGAGGGCAATGAGCACGTACAGGGTCAGCGCCACACCCTCAAGCCTGCGCATGACGTTAAGGCCGAGAGCCTTGCTGGTGGTCTTGTAGCCGTGGCCGAGGTAGATGAGGATGAGCACGGCGGTCATCAAAACGCCGCCCTGGAAGCCGCCGCCGGGGGACAGGTGGCCGTGGAGAATGATGTAAAATACGTACACGAATGCCAGCGGCAGAATCGTGTCACAGCCGCAGCGCTGGATAACGCGCTTTACAACAATGTTGTTCTTTTCATTGTTATTTTCCATCTTCGCTCTCCTCCTTCTTTTCTTTTTTGCCGCTGTAGAGGATGACGGTCGCGCCCGCGACGGCAGTTATGAGGATGAATGCCTCACCCATGGTATCATAACCACGGAAGTCAAAGACGATGGATGTGACATCGTTTACAGCGTGGGTTCTGTCAAGGTTCTGCTGGACGATGGCGGAGGCCGCGCCGTCTACATTGGCCTCAGAGTCGTCATAGGCGGCGGGGTCTTGCCGCAGGTCGTAAACAGAGGGGTTGGCGGCAGCGCCGTCATATGTTCTGTCCATATGGCCGAGGTCGATTGCCGCGTACACGCAGGAGAAGAACACTATGCCGATGCAAAGCCAGGTGAGCAGCTTTTTCATTTATCGTCGCCTCCTCTAATCTTTTTGAGTGCAACGATGAAGATCAGCGGGCTGAGCGCGGCGCCGACAGCAGCCTCAGAAATCGCCACGTCGGGGGCGTGCAGCAGCAGGAATTCCGCCGCGGCAAAGATGCCCGTAACGCCGAGGGCAATGACGGAGGACAGCAGCTTCCTGTGGGAGCTGGCCACTATTGCGGAGATTACAAGACCGCAGACTACAAGGACATTGAGAACAACAACAATATTACTCATTAAAATCCCTCCTGTAGTCGTCGACCTCCATCTTTTTCTTCGGGCGGATACCAGCCTGATAAGCGCCCTTGGCTATAGCGTGGGAGCCGATAGGATTAGTCACAAGCACAAGCCCCATGACAACGCAGACTTTGACGGCGGTGGCCGGTGCGTGCATAACGCAGATGGTGTACAGCAGCGCGCCGAGGCCGACGCCGATGACACCCATGGTGGTGATGCAGGTGCTCGCCTGCATGCGGCAGAACACGTCCGGCATTTTTATTATGCCGATGCTGCCCGCCAGCGCGAAGAACGCGCCGATAACGATAAGCGCGTCAATTATTATCCTCAGCATGGTACAGCCACCTCCCCTTGTCAAGATAACGCCCGACGAGCATGGTGTTGATAATGCCGAGCATTGCGGTAATGATAGCGATGTCGAGGTAGATGCCGCGGCCGCTGTAGAGCGAGTAGAGCATCATGGCAAGCGACATGCAGATGTCGGTCGCGTCACCGGCGACCATTCTGTCAGCGGCGCTGGGACCCTTGATGAGCCGGTAGAGATTCATCACGGCGATGCAGCCGAAAACAACGGCGAATATCATTAAATCTGTCATTCCCATATCCTCCTCAGCCACTTTTCCATGCGCCCCTTAATCTGCTGTCCGGCCTCTTCGCCGTCGCAGGTGACGTCTATCCAGTGGACATAGTAATAAGTCTTGTCGTCCTGATCAACAATGTCCATGGTAATCGTGCCGGGGGTGAGGGTAATACAGTTTGCAAGCTGCGCCTGGGCGTAGTCATGCTTGAGCTCCACAGGGACCTTCACGATGCCGGGGTTGACCTTTTTGCAGCCGCCATAGCAGCGCTTTGCCATATCCCAGTTGGCCTTGATGAGCTCCCAGAAGAAAATAATGAGGTTATAGAAGATGCCGGTGAACAGCTTCACGGGGTTTGCGAACCAGAACGCCTTATCATGGATGAAAAAGCGCGCCGAGAAGAGAGCCGCGCCAAGGCTCACTATCGCACCGGCCACAAGCTCCTGCGTATCACAGCTCCAAGTGAGCAGTATACAGAAGCCATAGCACAGGATAAATGTGCTTATAACGGCGGGAAATCTCGTTTTTTGCAAGAGAAAAGCTCCCCTTTCTTTGGCAGTCTCGCCGCGACGCGCGATGGTCAGCCTCCATGCCGGAGGCTCCCGCGCGCTCCCCTGCCCGGCTCCGCCGGGGTCAGGGCCTGCGGCTTAAACCGCGTATTTTCATTCTACTTTAATGCTGTCGACATAGAACTCCCGTCCGCGGGTCATTTTCAGCGCCGTGCTTTCGCACCGCGGGCAGCGCGCCTCGCACCTGTCTACCGCGCCCTCATAGCCGCAGTCAAGGCATTTGAATTCGCCCTTGATCGGCTCAACTATGAGCTCTGCCTGCTCGGCTGCCGAGCCGCGCGCGGCGTAAGGAAAAAACTCCCTCAGGCATTCCGGCACGATGCCGGAATACTCGCCCACGCGAAGCCTTATCTCCATCACCCGCGCAAAGCCCTGCTCGCGCCGGGAGGAGGAGACTATGTCTATTATCCCTTCAGCAATCGCCAGCTCGTGCATTTATCTGTCGAGACAGCTGAAGCACGGGTCGATGCTCGCGATTATGAGACCTGCGTCCGCAACGGTGTTGCCGCGGAGCATGAAGGGCACGGTCGGAGTATTCTTGTAGCTGGGGACGTGGATACTGACGCGGTGGTTGTTGAAGCCGCCGTCGCCGACGACCATGTGGCTGAGCTGGCCGCGCGGCGCCTCGTGGCGGGTGACAGCCTGACCGGGCTGAATCTTGACAAGCTTGTTGCCGAGATTGATGGGGCCGTCGGGCAGGTTCTTGAGCGCCTGATTGATAATCTTGATGCTCTCATAGCACTCAAGCGCGCGCACGACAACGCGGGCGAACACGTCACAGGAGTCAAACGTGTGTACCTTGAAGTCAAAGTCATCATAAGAGGAGTAGGGCGCGTCGCGGCGCACGTCGATAGCGACGCCGGAGGCTCTCGCGTGAGGGCCGACAGCGCCCATGCGAATGGCGTCCTCAGTCGGCAGCATGCCCACGCCCTTGGTGCGCAGAGCGATGGTCTTGTCAGTCAGGCAGATTTCAACGATTCTGTCCATCGGCGCTTTCAGGCGCTCAACGTCCTTGAGAATCTCGCGCTTGAGGTCGCCGTCGATATCGCGGCGCGCGCCGCCGATGGTGACCATAGCATAGTTGACGCGGTTGCCGGAGAGCTTTTCGAGCAGATCCATGACAATCTCACGCTCATCCCAGATGTGCATGAAAAGGCTGTCATGGCCGATGATGTGGCAGGCGATGCCCAGCCACAGCAGGTGCGAGTGCAGTCTCTCCAGCTCCGCGGTGATGACACGGATATACTGGCCGCGCTTGGGCACCTCGATACCGTTTATCGCCTCGACCGCCATTGCGTAGGTGAACGCGTGGGAGTGCGAGCAGATGCCGCACACGCGCTCGACCAGAACGAGGGTCTGGATAGCGTTGCGCTCGGTGGCGAGCTTTTCAATGCCGCGGTGGTTATAGCCAACGTATACGCTGGCGTCCTTGATAACCTCACCCTCGGTGATGAGGTCTGCGTGTATCGGCTCCTCCAGCGCAGGATGGTAGGGGCCGATGGGAACGATATAGCTCATGCCTTATCTCCCTCCTGCCTGATATTTTTCTCGACCAGCTCCTTGAGCGGAGTGACCATTATCTGCCCCTTGCCCTGGGTTTCGAGCATGTCCTCCGGCAGGAAGAGCCGCTTGGACACATCCAAGCCCTCAAACTCTATTCCGAAAAGCTCGTTGAGCTCCCTTTCGGGCCACTCAGCCGCCGTGTCGTATATGGGGCTTATCGACGGCAGCTTTGTCTCACCCACCACGTGGTAGGATTCGATTGCGGGATCCACAGCGTAGTCATAAGAGACGTCCATGCGATTTTCCTCGTCGATAAAGGCGTGAATCATCACGAGGTAACGGCCGTCTTTGCGCATACGCTCTGCAACGGGTACGATGTCATCAATTTTTATATCGATTCTCTTGTACTCCTGCATTCATTTCACCTCTCTACACTTTTTTGTTTAGCTGGCGGAAGTCAAACCCGCACTGGCTTTTATGGGCATCTTTCCACCCCTGCTTCGTCAGCGACCCTGGTAATACACAAAGTATTGCCCACGGCCGTTTCCCCGCCTGAACGAAAACCTGCTCCCTAAAAACTGCTCCTCACATTTTGTGAACCTGCTTTGTTCTCTCTATCGACACAAAGCAGGAACAGCAAACGGAAAAGAGCCAAGTCAAAACACGCAAAATGCAGTACGTGCTTGACTCCCACCAGCTATTAAAGCCGGACCTTTCACATTTCCGGGACTTTACTTATTAAATATCCGCCTGTCAGCAGATTCGCGGCAGCTGAGCGCCGCTGAGCTTTTGCAGCACGCGCTTTCCGCCAAAGGCCGTGTCCATCACGAGCTTGCCGGGGTAGTCCACGCTGACCTCGCCTATTATGGCGGCGTCGCGGCCATACTCATTTTCGCGCATCGCTTTGACTACGCGCTGTGCGTCCTCCGGCGCGGCAACGGCAAGAAGCTTGCCCTCGTTCGCGCAGTACAGGGGGTCAAGCCCCAGCATGTCACAGGCGGCCTGTACGCCGGGGCGCACGGGGATGAGCTCTTCCTTAAGCTCTATGCCGAGCGCCGTGCCCTCGATAAATTCGTTGAGCGTTGTGGCAACGCCGCCGCGCGTTGGGTCACGCAGCACGCGCACCGCGGCGCCGCAGCCGAGCACCGCCTCGCAAAGCCCGTTCAAGGGCGCGCAGTCGGAGAGCAGCTCACCCTGCATCATGCCGCTTCGCGCGAGCATTACCGCCGTTCCGTGATCGCCCGCCGTGCCGGAGAGGATGACCTTGTCGCCGGGGCGGATGGCGCGGGGCGAAAGGCCGGGGTGCTTCAAAAAGCCGATGCCGGCGGTGTTGACGTAAATTTTATCTCCGCGCCCTCTGTCGACAACCTTCGTATCGCCGGTCACGACGCACACGCCCGCTCTCTCGGCCGCCGCGCGGATGGAAGCGATAATCCGCTCAAGCGCGGCCATCTCAAAGCCCTCTTCTATTATAAACGCACAGCTTAAATACTTTGCCTCGCCGCCGCTGACGGAGATATCGTTCACCGTGCCGCAGACGGAGAGCTCACCAATGTCCCCGCCGGGGAAGAATATGGGGTCAATTACAAAGCTGTCAGTGGAGAAAACCAGCATCGAAGCGCCCGGAACCACCGCCCCGTCGCCCAGCTCACCCAGCGCCGGGTTATTAAGCGCCGGGACTATCAGCCCCTCTATCAGCCGCGCGGTTTTCTTCCCGCCGCTGCCATAGTCAAGTGTAATTATATCGTCCATTCCATAGCCTCCGAGCCGTCATAAGTCCGCGCAGGACTTTTTGACCGCCTGAAATCCCTCTCATACCGTCTGGTATTTATACGCCGCCGCGCAGGCCCCCTCCGAGGACACCATGCACGGGCCCACCGGGTCCTCCGGCGTGCAGGCCCTGCCGAACATCGGGCAGCCCTGCGGTCTGAGCCGTCCGCAGATTACATCGCCGCAGCGGCAGGCCGTGGGCGCGCATATCGAAGCGGGCGTGATGCCGAGCTTTCGCTCCGCGTCAAAATCGGCAAGCCCGTCTTTCAGGCCAAAGCCGCTTTTCTCTATATCGCCGAGGCCGCGCCAGTTGTCCCGGCGCAGCTCAAAGGAGCTTTCAAGCATCCTCTGCGCGATTAAGTTTCCATCATAGCTCACCGCGCGCGGATAGGCGTTTTCAAGCTCCGCCCTGCCCTCGGCAAGCTGCTTTAGAAGCTTATAGACCGTGAGCAGTATATCCTCTGGCTCAAACCCGGCCACAACCGCCGGGACGCCGTACTCGCGCGGCAGAAACTCAAAGCCGCGCGCGCCGATTATAGACGCCACATGCCCCGGACAGATAAAACCCTGTACGTCAAAATCTTCTGAGGCGATGAGCGCCCTGAGCGCGGGCTCAACGCTTTTGAGCATCGACCACACGCTGAAATTCCCCACGCCCTCTTCGCGCGCCGTCAGCACGGCGGCGGCGGTGCCGGGGGCAGTCGTCTCAAAACCGACGCCGAGGAAAACCACCTCTTTGTCCGGCTCGCGCCTGGCAAGCTCCACCGCGTCCACGGGGGAGTAGACAACCTCCACCCTCGCGCCGAGCGCGCGTGCGCGCTGCAGGCTCTCGCCGCGTCTGCTGCCCGGCACACGTATCATGTCGCCATAGCTCGCGATTATCACATCCGGGCGCATGGCAAGAGCTAAAACCGCGTCCATAGTCTCCGCCGGGGTCACGCAGACCGGACAGCCCGGCCCGCTCAAAAGCTGCACATTCTCCGGCAGCATGGAGCGGATGCCGGATTTGGCAATCGCCATGGTGTGCGTACCGCAGACCTCCATCAGCTTCACCCTGCCGACCGGCAGTGTGCTGATGGCCTTTAAAAGCTCAGAGATGTCCGAGCGCATCGGCAACCTCCCCCCAGCTCTCCAAATCCTCAAGCGCCTGCTTCTCACCCAGCCGCTCAATGGCAAACCCGGCGTGTACTATCACATACTCTCCCAGCTTCGGCTCGCTGATGAAGTCCACACGCAGTTCGCGCTGCATCCCCATCGCCTCACCTATGGCCTTGTTGCCGTTTATCTCCACCAATTTAAGTGGTATTGCAAGACACATATTTATTCTCCAATCTGCCCTACATTGGCAATGCAAACGATGCTTAATACTGAATTTTTAGATAAAGCCTCGCAGAGTTTTTTCGCCGCAGCGAAAAAATAATTCAAATCGTTTTCTGCGACGGCGTGTACGTCGCAGAAAACTCTTCTCGCGGAATGAGTGTCGAAATGTGCGCCGCAGGCGCGCATTGAGGCAGCGAATGTAGTGCAAGCTTTCTCGTTGGCAAAGTCAGGATGACTTTGTCAACGAATTAAGCGCTATCATTATCTGGCCGGGCGCGAGCCCCTCGTCATTTGTCGACACGCGGCTGTGGTGGTAGACCTCAAAGCCCTCGGCTTTGAGCCTTTTTGGCAGGCGCTCCATTATATACATATTCTGAAAGCTTCCGCCGGAGAGCACCACGCGGTCAAGGCCCCTCAGCTCCCGCGCGCGCACGCACTGCGCGGCGGCAAGCTCAACGAGCGTGTTCATAAAGCGGGCGGCACAGCGCCCAATCTCCACGCCGCAGGCCGCGTCCGCCACCATCGTGCGTATCATTGGCCGCCAGTCAAAGCGGAAAGGTTCGCCCTCAAAGCTTATGGGGTAGTGCCCGCCGTCCTCAGCCGCGGCGGCTTCAAGCAAAATCGCGCCCTGCCCCTCATAGCTGCAGCGGCTCTTTATGCCCAGTATCGCCGCCGCGCCGTCGAAAAGGCGGCCCATGCCGGAGGAGAGCGGACAGTTGAGCTTAGCCGCAAGCTGACGCTCAAGCACATCGGCAAGCTCAATGCCCGATGTATCACAGCCGGATTCATGCAGCAGGGCGAATGCCGCGCGAAAGCTCTCCTTTGTCACCTTGTCGCCGCCGATAAGCGGGATTTGGCGGATGCTGCCCACGCGCTCAAAGCCTTTATAGCCGCCCGTGAAGCACTCCGCGCCCCAGGTCGTGCCGTCGGTGCCGTAGCCGGTGCCGTCCCACACAAGGCCGATGACCTCGCCCGCAAGATTATTGTCCGCCATGCAGGCGGCCATATGCGCGTGGTGGTGCTGCACTTGGATAAGTGGCAGGCCCTCACGCTCGGCGCGCTCAGCGGCATAGGCGGTGGACATGTAGTCCGGGTGCATATCACAGGCGACAGCGCGCGGCGCTATGTCGAAAAGCCGCTCAAAGTGTACTATCTGCCGCTCATAATTGGAAAGCGTCTCAAAGTTTTTCAAATCCCCGATATGCTGTGCGGGGAAGAGGTCGTCGTCCTTGCTCAGGCAGAAGCTTGCCTTCTGCTCGGCGCCGCAGGCGAGTATGCTGCCGTGGCTGTCATCGACCTTGACGGGGAAGGGCACATAGCCGCGGGAGCGGCGCGCGGGGTACTCCCTGCCGTCCAGCACCCAGCAGAGTGAATCGTCACAGCGGGTCTGAATGTCGCGGTTGTGGAGCAAAAACCCGTCCGCAATGCCGGAGAGCTTCTCAAGCGCCTCATCGTTTTTGTACATAATCGGCGTGTCGGAGAGGTTTGCCGAGGTCATGATGAGCATGTCTATGTCCGCGCCGAAAAGGAGGTAGTGCAGCGGGGTGTAGGGGAGCATCACGCCCACATAGGCGTTTTCGCTTATGTGCCTCAGCGCGTTTTTGTCGCGCTTTCTCAGCAGCACGATGGGGCGGCGAAAGCCGGTGAGTATCTTCTCCTCGGCCTCGTCCATGTAACACAGCTTCTTCGCCGTCTCCGCGTCGCGGCACATTATGGCAAAGGGCTTTTCGTCGCGCTGCTTGCGCCGCCGCAGGGTCAGCGCGGTCTCCGGCTCATCACAGCGGCAGGCGAGGTGCATGCCGCCAAGGCCTTTCACCGCGATTATTTTCCCGGCCCTGAGATATTCCCGCGCCGTCTCTATCGCGTCGCCGGGCAGTTCAGTCCCGGCTTCACCGACGAAAAACACTCTCGGCCCGCAGTCGGGGCAGCAGTCCGGCTGGGCGTGGTAGCGCCGGTTTTCAATGTCGCTGTACTCCGCGCCGCAGTCGGGGCACATTGGAAAATCGCTCATGGAGGTCTTTGCCCTGTCATAGGGCACATCTTTTATAATGGTAAAGCGCGGGCCGCAGTTGGTGCAGTTAATGAACGGGTAGCGGAAGCGCCTGTCGTTTTCATCGAAAAGCTCACGCAGGCAGTCATCACAGATGGCTATGTCCGGCGAGATGAGTGTATTGCGCGCGGCCTCGGTCTTGCTCTTTCTTATCTCAAAGCCGCTGAAATTTTTAAGCTTTGCGGAATAATTCTCCTCCACTCGCTCTATAACCGCAAGCTTCGGCGCTCTTTCGGGCAGCTCACGCACGAAGCTCTCAAGCACGGCGCGCTCACCCTCAAGCTCCAGCTCCACGCCGGAGGAGGTGTTTTTGATATAGCCATTCAGCCCAAAGCCGCGCACAAGCTTGTGTACAAACGGGCGGAAGCCCACGCCCTGTACAATTCCGTGTATTTTCAGTTCAAGACGTTCCACGGCTACTTCCCCAATGACAGATAATTATAATTGATGGCATTTGACTGAATTGTCCGCAATTCAAAACGATAGTTAATTATATAACAACAGTATAATACATGTTCTCAGCATGCGCAAGAATTCTTTGCAAAAAATTCCACATTAATTTCTCACAAAAGCACCGCGATTTGAGCCTTCGCGTTTTTTACATTATGCTAATTCACATTATATGACTTTGGTCGAATTTAATCAATAAAAGTAATTTAATTAACATTCTTTTGCAAGTCTTTTCGCTCAAACTGGCGGAATTTGCTTACAAAAACGCAAAATTAAGCGATTTTCACCTACAACAGGCATTTTTGTGAGAGTTCAACGAAAAACTAACGAAATTCCGCCCGCTTCTTTCCCGCATTAATACACAAGTGCGGGAAAGAAAATTATTGCAATTTACGCGCTCTAACTATATAATATAAATGATATGATTAGAAAATTTAATACATAAATACCGCCAAGCCGAAAAAAGAGCAGCTTATCTGAGAGCTAAAAAAAACCGGCGGCAGAACTGCCGCCGGTTTAATTTGTGTTTTGTTTATTCGCTGTGCCGCGCAGGCTTACTCTTTCTTCCTGCCCACAAGGGTGAAGATGAAGAACACAGCCAGCAGGCCAAAGGCGATGCAGTAGATGATGGTGGGGTTGACCGGGAAGAAGTCAATCATCTGACCGGCCAGCACGAAGGCCATAATCGGGGCGACCAGCCACTTGATGCACACGCGGTAGAACACGTCGAAGAGCTTCGACTTTTCACCGGAGTGGATTTCATCAAGCAGGTAGTCGGGCTTGAGCTCCCAGCCGACCATCAAAGCCATCAGCATTGCGCCGAGAGGCATTGCGATACCTTCAGACCAGGCATCCATGAAGTCAAGCCAGCAGTCGTTCCAAGTGCCAACACCCAGAGTTTTCTGGAAAGGCACCCACACGCCGTTGGAGCCGAGACCATCAACCGCGACAAGGAGAGCCTCAAGCAGTATTACGAAGGAGACCCAGAGAACAACCTTGGTACGGTCGTTTTCCTTGGCCTTGCCGGATTCGGCGCGCTTGTCGATGAAGTAGGCCGAAATAACTTCCATCAGGGAGATAGCGGAGGAGATAGCGGCGATGATGACCAGCAGGTAGAAGATAACGCCGAAGAGCGGGCCGCTCGCGCCCATGTTGGAGAAAACATCCTGCAAAGTGACAAAGAGGAGGTTCGGGCCGCTGAGCTTAATCTCAGCCACGGGGATACCGGTGTTGATGCCGTTTGCGACAGCTGCGGGGATAACGGCGAGACCGGCCATGATAGCGACAACGGTATCAGCAAAGACGATGACGCCGGAGTTCTTGACAAGGTTCTCTTCCTTGCCCAGGTAGGAGCCGTATGTAATCATAACGCCCATTGCCAGAGACAGGGAGAAGAACATCTGGCCGCCGGCGGTGCCGAGGACGCTGATGAGACCCGGTGCCTCAGGGATGAAGCCGGCCTTGACAGCGTAGCCGGGGACGAACATAAACTTGAGACCTTCAACAGCATTGGGAAGAGTGAGGGCCCGGATGATAACGACAATGAGCATCACGAACAGGGCGGGCATGCCGATCTTGTTGAACTTCTCGATACCGCCTGCGACGCCGCCCTTGACTATCAGCATGCAGATGACCATGAACAGCAGCGTGAAGAGCGCGCAGCCGAACGGGTTGGTGAGCATGGAGCTGAAGGTATTGGAGCCGGTGATGGAGGAACCGAAGAGGTTGCTCAGGCCGAAGCCCAGCTCGGCAAGGTTCAAGCTCATGTACTGGATGCAGTAGCCGCCGAGCACGGAGTAGAAGCTCATGATGAGGAAGGGTGCGATAACGCCGAGCCAGCCAATCCACTTGAACTTTTTGCTGACCTTCATGTAAGCGCCGACAACGCCGGTACCGGTCTTGCGGCCGAGGGCAAGCTCACTTGCCATAACGGTCAAGCCGACGATAATTGCGAGGACGATGTAAACCAGCAAGAATGTAAAGCCGCCGCTTCGACCCATCTTGTACGGGAAGCCCCAGATATTGCCGAGGCCAACGGCGGAACCGACAGCAGCAAGGATAAATCCTAAATTACTGCCCCAGGAACTGCGTTTGTTTTCCATTTCCATACCTCTTTTCTAAAAATTTTACTTTTTTCCGCAATTTCCACGATTTGCTGTTGTTAAGAATATATGAACATTATAGCATCGCAGGGGCGATTATAGAAACGCGCTTTTATTATGGTTATAATTAATTTTTCTAATAGATGGGCTAAAAAATACCCAAATTCGAGAGAAAGCGAATATTTTAACAAAGATGGATACTAAAAAAATACGCGCGCTGTTAACAGCGCTGGATCTGGGCAGTCTGACCGCGGCGGCGGAGGAGCTGGGCTACACTCAGTCGGGGCTGACACACATGATGAATTCTCTTGAGGATGAGCTGGGCGTAAAGATATTAGTGCGCAGCAAAGGCGGCGTGCGGCTGTCCCCCGCCGGGCGGGAGCTTCTGCCGCAGATGAAAGAGCTTTTGCGATGCTCGGACGAGCTGAAAAAGAGCGTTGAGCGGCTCATCCAGAAAAACGGCACGCTTTTGCGGCTGGGCGCGTACTCCAGCGTTGCGCGCCAGTGGCTGCCCGCAATTCTGGCGGAACTG
>CAUABY010000025.1 GCA_958427375.1 uncultured Eubacteriales bacterium | reverse complement strand
TAGCCTGAGTGCGAGCCCGAGAACCGCCAAAGGGGATACCCTTGCCGGTGATGGTCGCGCCCTCAAAGCGGTCGACAATGCGCTTGTACTGGCCGAACATGTAGCCAACCTCGCGCGCGCCCACGCCGATATCGCCCGCGGGAACGTCGGTGAACTGACCGATGTGGCGGTAGAGCTCAGTCATAAAGCTCTGGCAGAAGCGCATGACCTCGCTGTCGCTCTTGCCCTTCGGGTCGAAGTCGGAGCCGCCCTTGCCGCCGCCCATGGGCAAGGTAGTCAGAGAGTTTTTCAAAATCTGTTCAAAACCAAGGAATTTGATAACAGAGAGATTGACGGAGGGATGGAAGCGCAGACCGCCCTTGTAAGGGCCTATTGCAGAGTTGAATTGGACACGGTAGCCGCGGTTGACGTGGGTCACGCCATTGTCGTCGACCCAGGGAACGCGGAACTCGACCACGCGCTCAGGCTCGACAAAGCGCTCGATAAGGCCGTTCTTTTCCCACTCAGGATGCTTATCAACAACAAGCTCCAGAGATTCAAACACTTCGCTCACCGCCTGAAGGAACTCCGGCTCATGTGCGTCGCGTCTTTCCACGTCGGCATATACGCGCTTGAGATACTCATTTGTCAGCATAGATTGACCTCCTTTAATTTGTAGTCAGGATATTTTATCCATCGAATCGCACGGTTTGTGCTATAAAATTATTATACTCTTTCATCAATTAGTCAACAAGTAGCAAAATTGCACAGTCTTTAGGTAAAAATTCTGTTTTTTATCACAAAACAAGTGAAAAAGTTAACGAAATCAAGGAGCACAAAGACCCGGAAAACGCCTGAAAAAGCGCTGAACTCTTGCAATTTACGCCGCGATGCGCTATGATTTCAAAAATCGGTTTTTTATATAGAATAATGAAAAAGCAAAGGGGTAAAGACCATGAAAAAATCCAATTTCTTCGGCTATGAGCTCTACAGCTTCGGCAGCGAGACGCTTGAGGTGTCAGTCATGGCGCTCGGCGCAACGCTGACGAGCCTGAGATACAAGGGCCGCGAGCTTGTACTCAACTATCCTAATGCCGAGGGCTATTTGCAGGGCGACGCGTACATCTGCGCTTATGTCGGGCGCGTGGCAAACCGTATAAGCGGCGCGAGGTTCGCGCTGGGCGGCAGGGAATACGTCCTGCCGGCGAACATGGGCGAGGACATGCTGCACGGTGGGCCGCACTCCTATGATAAGCGCTGCTGGCACGCCGACATAATCGGCGAGCGCGCCGTGCGCTTCACGCTTAACTCCCACGACGGCGACAATGGTTTCCCCGGCAACCTGACTGCCTCCGTCACCTACTCAATCGAAAATGAACGCCTGCGCCTCGACTTCGGCGGCCGCTGTGACGCGGATACTTTCTTCGCCCCCACCTCTCATATGTACTTCAACTTCGACGGCAAGAGCGTTCTGGGTCACAGCATGCAGATAAATGCCGACGAGTATCTTGAACTGAGCGAAAGGCTCATCCCAACCGGCAGAATCATCCCCACGGCGGGCGGGGAGTATGACTTTTATAATATGCGCGAGCTGTCGCGCGACTATGACACGACCTTTGTTTTAAATAGTACCCGCGCCTGCACGGTCGAGGCGGGCGGCATACGCATGGATATAGACACCGACTTCCCCGCTATTCAGGTGTACACCTCTGTATCCATGGGGCCGCCGCATGGCGTACACGCGGGGCTCGCCATCGAGCCGGAGTTCTACCCCGACAGCCTCAACCGCCCGGAATTCCCCTCCGCAATACTCCGCGCGGGCGAGGAATTCAGCCGCTATGCCGAGTACAGCTTCAGCGAAATTTAAAGAAAATCAACGAATTTAAGGCTATTTACTGTGATAATGTATTAGAAGCAAAGCCCAGTATGGATATAATACTCAGGTATTATACCCGGCAGCTTTAAAATTTGCGCCCGTCGGCTGAAAAAGAGAAGCTTCTCTTTTTCACACTTTGCTAAAGCAAAGTATGATGGCATGGGCAATATCGCCACCTATTCCTCGCACACGCAGATAGGCATGTTCTGCATCGCGGCTCTGCTGGTTGGCGGCGAGCGCGTGGCAAAGCTCTATGATAAGGAGCGCGGCTCCTCCATCTGCATCGGCCCAGATTTCAGTATGTATAGCTTCGTGACGCAGGATAAGGGCGGCAGCGAAGAGGGCTATACCTACACCTTCAAGCTCCCCTACAGCATGGACGGCATTATCCTCAACATCCCCGGCATTATGTATGGGGAGGCGTACATGTCTGAGTTTATCTCCACCGCAGAGCTTGAGCCTGCCGACGAAGAGGTCGTGAAAGACGAGTTCGCCATGGATTTGGGAGAAGGCTAACGTCAAACGTCGTCAAACGTCGTCAAACGAAGCTCACTTCATTAAGTTTCCCTCGTCAAACGAAGCTCGTGCCGCTCTGTTTCCGCCTGTCGGCGAAAACGGCGCTACACTTCCTTTATTCTCCTCTCCAAATCGAACCCGCTTCGCTGGGCTTTGATTTGGCTTAAAAGGAGGAAAACCAAATCGGTCAGCTGTTAACAGAGCCTTTGACTATCTAAGTAAATCACCGCAACCCGGCGGTGATTTCCTTATTCTATTCCACAGGCTCAATGTCCGTCACCGATACCTCGTACGCGGTTTTCTCAACAGACCCGGCCTCACTGAGTTTTATGTAGCGCCTGCTCTGGATGCGCCCGGTGAGATGCACGTGTGTTCCTACCGTCCACGCGGCGGCCTCTCGTGCGCGCACGCCCCAGCAGATGCACGGCAGGTAGTCCGAGCGCCCATAGTGCCGGTTGACGGCCAGCATCAAATCGCAGATGTCGCGCCCCATGGGGGTGCAGCGCAGGTTCGGTGCCTTGCACAGCGTCCCGCCCAGCTCAACCAGGTTGCTGTCGTCCTCGTCGCAAAGCTGCAGCTCGCGCGCGAACACGGTAATCACGAGCTTTGCCCCCTCACCCCGGCGGTTGTTGAATGTGCGGAGCTGACCGCAGACACAGAGTTTCCCGCGCTCCGCAACCTCCAAACTCTCCAGCATCTCCGGGCGCACGATGATGTTTATGGTGTCGCAGTTGCCGGAAAGCCTCAGCACCTCCAGCGGGAAAGTGTAGAAGTCCTGCCCCCGGCTTGAGTGCGAATATGCGGGGCGTCCTGCCATCACGCCAACGAGCCTCACGTAATTGTTCTCAGAAATCATGTCCATTATACAGCCGTCCTTTTCGTGTACTTGATGATTTAGTTAAATCTATTCACACGCAGTACTTGAATATGTCGGCGCGGGCGGATATAATATAAACGTCTATAAGTTACAAATTTTGATATTAAGGAGCTTTCTATATGGATATAAGCACAATTCTTGAAAAATGCGACCATACCTTACTGCGCGTCGACTGCACGAGCGAGGAAATCCGCGCACTGTGCGATCAGGCGGTAAAATACCACTGCGCCAGCGTCTGCATTCCGCCTTGCCATGTCGCGGGCGCGAAGCGCTATGTCGGCAGCCGCGTGAAGATTTGCACCGTCATCGGCTTCCCCAACGGCTATATGACGAGCGCCGCCAAAGCCTTTGAGGCGCAGGACGCGATCAGAAACGGCGCGGACGAGATTGACATGGTCATCAATCTCTCCATGGTGAAGGACGCCTGCTGGGACGCCGTTGCCGCCGATATAAGCGCCGTGCGCGAGGCCACGCGCGGCCATATCCTCAAGGTCATCATCGAGTGCTGCCTTTTGACCGAGGCGGAGAAAGTCAAAATGTGCGAGATAGTCTCGGCCTGCGGCGCGGACTATATCAAGACCTCCACGGGCTTCTCCACGGGCGGCGCGACGCGCGAGGACGTGGCGCTCATGCGCGCAAACTGCCCGGATAGCGTCAAGATCAAGGCCGCGGGCGGTATTTCCAGCCTGCAGGATGCGGAGGACTTCATCACCCTCGGTGCCGAGCGCCTTGGCACAAGCCGCATAGTCAAGCTCGCCATGGAGCGTGAAAACGCCGCGGGCGCACCCGACGAGGCCTATTGAGCGCATATACGGCCCCTGCCTCCGCCTCAGCTGCGGACATGCCATAATCGGCGCAGAGCATCACACAGCCACAGCCCCGGCACTGACAGCAAAAGCCACATCAGCGTAAAGCGCGGGCAGATCTGCCCCAAGAGGTTTCCTGGCAGGTATGAGTAGTCCCAGACCGCCATGCCGAGGCCGAGGTTTACAATACAGCCTGTCAGAAACTCGACCGTGGTTATAATCGCGGCGCAGAGAAGGCACTTTCGCGGCATAGACATGCCAAGCGGCGCAATATAATACATCAGTGCAAAGCACAGCCCGCCACAGATGAGCATTGTCCAGTGCGTGTGTCCGCGCCAGAGTATTTCTATAAGGCCGTAGGCCAGCCCGCCGGCCGTAAAAATGCTCAGATATTCCGCCATTTGCATCACCCCAAGTTAAGCTGTAGGCAGTTTGCCTCTCCTTAACTTATCATTTCCGCAAGGCGCGGCTTTTATCATGCGCGCGGAAAAAATATATGAAAAGCCCTTGACAAGGCACGAAAAAGCCGCTATAATAACAAAGCTAAAACAAAGAAGGATGGTATCCGCCAACCTCACCCTGCGACAAAAGGTCAGCATGGGTCAATAAGGCACTTGCCTGATTCACGGGCGCTCAAGGTGTTTTTACGCGCGGATGCTGTGCATCCGCGCTTTTTACTGAAATCTGATTAAAACAATAAAAATGTTTTAATAGCCGCCGCAGCGGCGTAGATTTCGCGTGAAACGCCTTTTAAAGTGTCAACCGGGCGCTGCCCGGCGCTTGGATACTTCAAAAGTTCTGATTAGAATTTAAGATTTTAATCATAGAATAGTTTTAGTTTGTATATTTCAATTTTTTGCTGTTAACCGGAGGTGTTTCAGATCGCAAACGCTGTTCATCAAATCAACGAGGAGATTATTGACAAGGAAGTACGTCTGATAGGTGCGGAGGGCGAGCAGCTTGGAATTATGTCCTCGCAGAAAGCTCTTCAAATCGCTATCGAGCATGAGCTTGACCTGGTCAAGATCGCTCCGGGCTCCAACCCGCCGGTCTGCCGTATAATGGATTATGGCAAGTACCGCTTTGAGCAGACCAAGAAGGAGAAGGAAGCCAAGAAGAACCAGCGGGTCATTGAGGTCAAAGAAGTGCGCATGTCTCCCGGCATAGACACTAATGACTTCAACACCAAGCTCAAAAATGCCCAGAAGTTCTTGTCTGAGGGCAACAGAGTTAAAGCGTCTGTGCGTTTCCGCGGCCGCGAAATGGCACACACCGATATCGGTGCTGAGCTTTTGCGCGACTTTGCCGACAAGTGCGCTGACATTGCCAATCTTGACAAGCAGCCCAAGCTTGAAGGCCGCAGCATGTCAATCTTCCTCTCGCCCAAGCCCACCTCAACGCCCAAGAAGCCCGCAAAGCCCAAGCTTCCCAAGCAGGATGCCAAGGAGAACGAGGAATAATCAACAAGTATACAGAGGGGTCATTCCCTGTATAAGCCAGTTTACGGAAGGAGAAATTATCATGCCCAAACTGAAAACCCATAGTGGTGCTAAGAAGAGATTCAATCTTACCAAGAGTGGTAAAGTAAAGCGCGCACACGCTTTTAAGAGCCATATCCTCACCAAGAAGGACAGCAAACGCTGCCGTCGTCTGCGTTCTGAGACTTATGCAGATGTGACCAACACGGCAACTATCAAGAAAATGATCCCTTACAAATAAGGGCGTACGCTAAAATAGGAGGATAATCAAATGGCAAGAGTTAAAGGCGCAATGATGACCCGCAAGCACAGAAATAAAGTTCTTGGTCTTGCAAAGGGTTACTGGGGCAACAAGTCCCGTCACTATAAGATGGCAAACCAGCAGCTGATGAAGTCCGGCCGTTACGCATACGTCGGCCGCAAGCAGAAGAAGAGAGACTTCCGCCAGCTCTGGATTACTCGTATCAGCGCAGGCTGCAAGATGAACGGTATGAACTACTCCACCTTCATGCACGGCCTGAAGCTCGCCGGCATCGACATGAACCGCAAGATGCTCTCCGAGACCGCTATCCACGATCCTGCTGCTTTCACCGCTCTGTGCGACATGGCCAAGGCCGCCGCTGCAAAGTAAGTAATAATATACTGAAAATAAAAATCTCTGCTCAGTCCGAGCAGAGATTTTTTTGCGTCTTGATATTCTATATTGTGCGCCGATGTACACGCACCGGCTCAAAGCCTCGTCATCCACAGTCCGTGGATGTTGCAGTAGGCGTATACTGCGACTACTTTGTCGCCGCAGAGGGAGAAGCAGGCGCGCGGCTCGTCACCGGGCTTGAGCGCCTTGTACTGGCCGCCGTTTGCGGTCTGGACATATATCCACTCAATGTAGTGCTCCGGCAGCATAGGGTGGGCGACCGAGCCGACCTTCACGTTTACCGTGTCACCCTCAATGCTGACGACGGGTAGATGCTTCTCGCCGCTTGCGTCAACGGTGTTCGGCACAAGCGGCTGCATGTTCTGCCCGCAGCAGGACAGCGGCGCGCCGGAGTCGTGTATCATGTCCACAAGATTGCCGCAGGAGCGGCAGATAAAGAACTTTGCCATAAATTACCTCCTGAACGAATTCTGAAAGTCCAATATATATTTTATGCAGCGATTTTTACGTTTATTACGCGAAGCCGCCGCATAACTACCATAGCGTAAGTGGCACGGGCGCCTTATTCAATCGTTATCGTGTCGGGGGTGGAGTGCCAGAAGGCGGAGAAGAACTCCTTGAGCTCGGTTGCGAGGATGATGAAGAACACAAGGGCTATGTACTTCTGGTTGTAAATTATGATTTCGTTGAAGTAGTACATATAGCCGATGGCGGATGAGATAACGAGCGCCGATGGGATGTACCACTTGCGGCGGTTATACATGAAGTAGATGAGCGCCATGATGTCAGCCATGTAGAAGTAACGCTCGTGCATCCTCGGCAGCACATAAGGGACGAGCATCGCGGAGATGAAAAAGATTCTGATAAGATCCTCGGTCTTGAGCTTTTTTAGAAAGGTCAGGCAGAAGAAGATGAAGAGAATAACTGCGGCGCCGGCGGTAAATACGCTGACAACGCTGAAGCTCTCAAAATCCGCGCTCTCAAAAAAGTGCCAGATAGTGGGTGCGTTGTGGAAAAGATAGCCGTACTCCTGCGTCTGGTCGGCATAGATGCTCATGCAGCTTGCAATACTGCGTCCGGCGATGAGCGCCGGAACGAGGGATATGAAAAATACGGCGGGTATCCACAGCAGATGCTTGGGCTTTACTTTGCCCATAAAAAGCGCGATGCCGAGCGCGGGCAGGATGAACACCGCCTGAAGCTTGAAACAGAAAGCAATCGTCCAGGTGATGGCGCAGGAGCGCCCGCGCCCTTCAAGCGCGGCAAGCATGCTCATAAGGCAGAAGCTGACATAAATGGAGTCGCACTGCGACCACTGTGCGCTGTTTATCATTATCGTCGGTATGCCGAGCGTGAGTATGTACGCGGCGAGCTGCAAGCGCCTGTCTTTCACGCCGAAAGAAACGATTCTCAGCACATAATAGGCCAAAATCACGTCAAAAAGGCAGGAGAGCGACTTTATCAGTATGAGCGGGTCGGCGTTCAGGCGCGAGAAGATGAGCAGAATGTATATGTACGGCAGGTTGTAGTCGCCGATAGGCTCACACAGCGCCTCTTTTATGGGCAGTCCGCTGAGTTTCGCAACCCAGAGCTTCAAAAAGGCCTTGTAGTCGTTGGATTCAAAGTACAAAAGCGCCACGCGTGAGAAGAGACAGCAGGCGAGACAGCCCGCCGCTATGAGCAGCGACAGCGCGTCAAACCTGTGCTGGGCAATCAGCAGCGCCTGGGCGAGGAAAAAGAGCCCGCCGAAGATTATCGCGGTGAGCAGGGGATAGTAGACGTTTACCTTCTCCGCCGTGAGTATCACGAAGATTCCAAAGCCGACGGCGAGCAGCGCCGCCGCGGCGTACAGCAGCGGATTACTGCGCCCGGCCTTATCCAACAGGGTTTTAGCTTTACTCAATATATCACCTTCAAATTTGTTTGCTTTCTGTCAAAAGGACATAATACACCAGTATTTATACAGCTTACTATATTTTCGTCTCTAAGTCAAATGAAAGCATGAATTTCTTCCCATGCCCCGTCAGAGAAAGCCATTTGGGAGCGCGGTACGTCTCTTAAACCAAATCGAAGCCCAACGAAGTGGGTCGATTTGGAGAGGAAAACGGGGTGAGCAGAGTGCGGTTTTCAGGCAACGCCCGGAAACGGAACGGTGCTCACTCTGTTTGACGAGGGGCAGATTTTACCGCCCTGAATTCTCTTGCAAGAGCTACCTCGATGTAGTATCATAGCGATATGGATAATACAACGGTAAAAAAGCGCGGCCTTGCCGCCATATATAAGCTCTGCCCGGCGGCACATACCGTGGGGCTTGCCTCGCTTGCTGTAATCCTGCTGCACCTTGCACTGCGGCATAATCACGCGCTGATGGTGTACCTTTCGGATAATCTTGTGCAGCCCATCCACCACGCGCTCGCGCGCTTTAACTCCGCAGTCAGCTTTTCCGTGGCGGAGCTGCTGATTGTCTGCGCGGTGCTCTTTGTTCTCGCGGAGCTTATATGGGGCGTGGTGCTTCTGCTTCGCCGCAGGATGAGCGGCAGGCGGCTGTACGTCGGCCTTGCGCGCATAGTCTCGCTGGTACTCCTGGTGTACGCGGGCTTCTGCACGCTCTGGGGCACGTATTATTACGGCGACGACTTCGCGCAGAAAAGCGGATTGAGCAATGAGCCGGTGTCGGTGGAGGAGCTGGAAACGGTGACGGCCTACTTCGCCTCGCTTGCGAATGAATACGGCGCGCAGGTTGAGCGCAATGACGACGGCTTTTACATAGCGGACAGGGCGGAGATACTCCGCCGCTCGCCGGAGCTCTTTGACGATACCGTCGCGGACTTTCCCAATCTGGACGGGCCGCGCGTCTGCGTAAAACCAATCCGTTTTTCGCGCTTTTTGAGCTATCTGGACTTCACCGGCTTCTTCTTCCCCTTCACGGGTGAGGCGAATGTGAACATTGACTTCCCGCCGAGCCTCTTTGCCTCAACGGTGGCGCATGAGCTGAGCCATCAGCGCGGCGTTGCCAAGGAGCAGGAGGCGAACTTCACCGCGGTGCTCACTTCGCTCAACAATGGCGACGTCGACTACTGCTACTCCGCGGCGCTGCTGGCGTATACGCACCTCGGCAACGCGCTCTATAAGGCAGACTATGAGGCGTGGCAGGCGGTGTATGAGACGCTGGACGAGAAAATAATGCGCGATTTCGCGCTCAACAACGCCTATTGGCGGCAGTTTGAAACGCCCGCGCAGAGTGTGAGCCACGGCGTGTATGAAGCTTTCTTGCAGAGCTATGAGCAAACGCTTGGCCGAAAGAGCTATGGCGCCTGCGTGGATTTGCTGGTGAATTACTATTATGAGACGGCGGCGGAGACGCTGAATAACGGCGGAAATACTGAATAACGCCACGCTGGCGAAAAATATATGATAAAAGAAGAACGAGAAAATGAAGAAAATCGAAAAAGCAGCTGCTAAGATCATCAACAAGGTAATCGACATCGAGACCTATGGCTGGCCTCCCGTGTGTATAGGAGCAATGTACCAGCCTGCACGGCCCAACATCAAACCGGGAAAGAAAATGAAAGAAACCAAGTGTTAAGAGGGATTTACTGGAATTGCTCATAATATACGTATATTCATGAGCAATGATAGAAAATAGTGCATTGTATTTTCTGATTGCTCAAAACACAAGGAAAAGCTAAACCCAATAGGGAGGAAAGCACCATGAAGAGAACCATCGCCATTATCCTGATGATAGGTATCCTGCTCAGTCTGAGCGCCTGCGGCAAAGGTGAGAAAAAGGTCGAGCCAGATGATGCCGGGGAGATGATCCAAGACGTGTATACTGAGGAGAGCCAGCCGAATCCGCCGCCGCAAAGCGACCGCCCGACCGAGGAGGGCTGGCTCATGAGCAGGGTCGACATGCCGGTAAAAATGCCCGCCTTTGTAGGGATAGACAGCGATGGTGACTGGCTGTGGCTCTCCGGGTGCTGCCAGACAGACGGTGAATATAAGCTTGTGCTTCTCGGTTTGGACACGCTCAGCGGCCAGTGGCAGCAATTCAGTTTAGGCCGTGCGGAGCTTGGCGTGAGTGAGGAATATGACCTCAGCACCGTAAGCGCATACACGCTCTCGGTGAAGGACGGCATAGCCTGGATGCAAATGGAGTGCAGCAGCCCGGACAGAGCCCTGATAGCAACAAAGCTTGTGACTGTGGACACGGAAACGGGGGAAATCAGCACTGCACCTTGGGATGAGAGCGTACTTTACCAGTCCGGGCAGTACACCATAACCCTCGCCGCCCTCAGTGCAGACAGAGCCGTACTTATCGGCAGTGAGGAGAGTTGCATCATAGACCGCAGTGCAAATGTCCAGTCGAGAAAAAGCCTTCCGATAGATCAATTCAGCAGCAGCCGCGAGATTGGCGGGCAGCTCTATCTCACAGGCTATGAAGGTATTGCGCTCTTTGACACCGGCAGCCTGAGCCTTGGCCGAAGTCTCAGCCTCGGCAACGGCATTGACAATGTCACGGTGGCAAGTAGCCAGCCAGGGAACATCCTGTACTCTGTCAACAGCAAGCTCTATTCTATGGGCGCCTCCGGGCAGGCCGAACTGGTGTTTGACTGGATGGACGTGGCGCTGAGTCGGGATACAGTAGCACCATACGACCTGTTTGAAAACTCCAAAGGCGAATGCTATGGATACGCGCCGGAAGCCAAGGACTCGAAGCTGGTGAAGGTGACGAGGGCGCAAATCCCGGTAAAGGACACGCTGACCATGGCCTGCTTCTTTGATACCCAGTCCACGAGCGGCCAGACCCGCATGACAGGGGATATGACCGATGCGATCCTGGGCTTTAACAATTCCGATGCGGACTATCGAATCGAACCGGTGTATTTTGAATATGCCGGGAGTGTAGATTTAAACCGCGCATTGATAGAGGCTTTCAACTCCGATATTGACCTTGTGGATCAATCAAACCTGCCGGAGGGCTGCATATCCGGCACACAGCTTCTGGATCTGTTGCCGTACCTTGATACGGATACGGAGTTGAGCCGGGATGATTTCTTCCCTGCGGCGCTGCAGGGCATGACTTGGGGCGGGCATATGTATAGGGTCAGCCCCTATTACTCGGCGATGGGCCTGAATATCCCGGCGGGTCTATACCCCGGCGCGGAGGGCTGGAGCTGTGAGTTTGTCCGCCAGGCAATAGCAAATGACCCCTCACTGGCACTGGGCATGGGCAAGAACCGTACTCCGGACTACGTAGTCAAAGCAATGGCGCACGCCATCACCGGGGAGTTTATTGACCTTGAAAGCATGAACTGTGATTTCACAAGGCCGGACTTTGCCGAATGGCTGGGGTTGACGGCCAGCCTCATTGGCGATGCGAGGCTGGCAGGGGACAGGATTAACTTCACCTGCAACATTGACGAATACTACTTCACGCGCGCTGTTGATGCATACGTGAACGCCCTTTACGGCGGTTTAGACTTTGCACAAGCCGTAAATGACATAGTGGGTTTCCCAAACAGCAAGGGCAGCGGCTTATATCTGGCTTCCCCCGCCGCCGTGACGGCAATCGAGGGAGAATACAAGGGTATGAACACCAGTGTAAGCATAGCAGGCGGCTGCAAGGAACCGCAAGCAGCATGGGACTTTGTGAAATTGCTTCTCAGCAAGGCAGAATTTGGCATCCCGGTGCTGAGGCCGGCTTTTGAGAATCTGATGGACTATAACGTCCGAGCCTATAGCATGGCGCAGGAGGACATTGATGCCCTGCGGGATATTGCGGAGAGCGCCACGGGAACCGTACTCGCCGATCCTGCGCTTATAGAACTCATCACTGGAGAGCTGAACGCTTACCTTTCCGGGGACAAAACGGCGCAAGCGGTCGCAGAGCAGCTCCAAAGCCGGGTGAGTCTCTACCTCGCTGAGCAAGGCTGATTTTCCATTGAATTTTCCAGGAAGCATCGCCTTTCATATTAATCTATACGTGGGCGGGTGAGAGAATGCCATTTGAAATAGTGCGAAACGACATCACCAATATGCATGTGGACGCAATTGTCAACGCCGCGAACCCGAAAGCCGCTGTCGGCTATGGAGTTGATGCGGGCATACATAAAAAGGCCGGGCTGCGGCTTTTTGCGGCGCGTAAAAAGCTCGGCAGTATCGCCGTTGGTGGGGCCGCAATTACACCGGCGTATAATCTCAGCGCAAAGTATGTCATTCACGCCGCTGGCTTTCGCCATAGCCTTGGAGCTGGACTTGGACGAGACGCGCGATTTCATCGCCCGCGCGGGCTTTGCCCTCTCGCACAGCAGCAAGTTTGACATCATAGTTGAGTACTTCATCCTCAACAAAAACTATAACGTTTTTGAACTCAATGAGGTGCTTTTCGCCTTTGACCAGCCGCTCATCGGCGCATAAAAATGTCGCTCACCGGGCGACCAAAACCTCCTTCGTTTGCTTTATCATTTAGGCACAAAGAAACGAAGGAGGTCTTTTTTTGTGTGTGGATGCACGCTGAATGAAAATGCTAAAAGGCGCACCGCTCGCCGCCGGAGGCGGCAGCCGCGGCATATGCCTGAAAATCTCCCTTATGCCGCATGGGGAGATTTTCCCTCTGTTTCGTAGTGCTGTGTGCGGCAGAAGGGAGATTTATTATGACAGAATTAGTATTTATTTTGGACAGGAGCGGTTCCATGTCCGGCTTGGAGAGCGACACTATAGGCGGCTTCAATTCGATGCTTGAAAAGCAGAAGAAAGAGGGCGGCAGGGCGCTTGTATCAACGGTGCTTTTCGATAACGCCGCCGAGGTCATCCATGACCGCCTGCCGCTGGAGGATGTGCCGCGCATGACGGAGAAAGACTATTTTGTGCGCGGCTGCACGGCATTGCTTGACGCTGTCGGCGGTGCCATCCACCACATTGGCAATATCCATAAGTACGCCCGCCGGGAGGACGTGCCGGAAAAGACGCTCTTCGTCATCATCACCGACGGCATGGAAAACGCCAGCCGCCGCTATACCTATCAAAAGGTTCACGACATGATTCGCCACGAGCGGGAGAAGTACGGCTGGGAGTTTCTGTTCCTGGGCGCGAATATTGATGCTGCCGCCGAGGCAAAACGCTTTGGCATAGATTAATCCCGCGCGGCAAATTATAACTGCGACGAGGCGGGCACGGCGCTGAACTATGACGTTATCAGCGACGCGGTGACGAGTATACGCAGCTGCCGCCCCCTCACCGCCGACTGGAAGGCGCGCATCGACGATGACTATAAAACGCGCGGCAAACCGCGCGGCGGCTCCGTGCGCTGAAAACCCGGCTCCAGCCTGTTAACAGGCTGGAGCCGGCCGATATAAGGCTGTAATAAGGCAAAAAGCACATTGTACCAAAGTTTGAGGTACAATGTGCTTTTCAATATGAAATTTCCGCTCGCGTTACGCCTTATCCCAGAGCTTCTTCATCTGCTTGGCGAGCGCCGTTGTGTCAACGGGCTTTGCGATGTGGCCGTTCATGCCGCAGGCGAGACAGCGGCGCACATCCTCCGGAAAAGCGTCGGCGCTCATGGCGATAATGGGAATCTGCCTGGCGTCAGGACGGGTAAGAGCGCGGATAGCCTCCGTGGCCTCATAGCCGGTCATCCGCGGCATGCGGATATCCATGAGAATCAAATCGTAATACCCCACCGGGGAAGCTTCAAACTTCTCAAGGCAGATTTGCCCGTCCTCCGCCCATTCCAATTGCGCGCCCATATCCGACAGCAGCTCATTGGCCACTTCCCAGTTGAGCTCGTTGTCCTCAGCCAGCAGAATGCGCCGCCCGGCAAAGTCCGCCTCCGACAGCTCGGCCTCCTCATGGACAACCGTACTGTCCGTGTAATTGCGCAGATTGTAAAACAGGGTTGATTTGAACAGCGGCTTGGAGATAAAGCCGCTTATCCCGGCCTCGCGCGCCTCA
>CAUABY010000024.1 GCA_958427375.1 uncultured Eubacteriales bacterium | reverse complement strand
TTTCTACACCGCAATCGCCTACAGCACGGAGAAAATAAGCATGTATCTTGCGCAGGGTCTGCATCAGGGCGAGCAGCAGCTGGATGCGGATGAGTTTCTGCATCTGGAAAAGCGGCCGCTTGCGGAGCTTGTTGAACAGGTGATGAGCGGCGAGATTGTAGACGTAAAAACACAGGCCGCACTGCTTAAGGCGGCAAGAATACTGGGTGTATAAATGAGAAAGCCATGAAGAAAATTTTATGCATGCTCCCCATAAATGAGGAGCACAGGACGAGACTTGAAAAAGCGGCCGAGGGCTGCGAGTTCACATACACCGGGGAAAATGACGCCACGGCGGAGCAGATTGCGCAGGCAAATGTGATTCTCGGCTCTCCCGCGCCGGAGCTTATCAAGGCGTCGGAGAATCTGGAGCTTTTGCAGCTGAATATAGCGGGCGCTGACAGATACGTAAAGCCCGGCGTCCTCGCGCCGACCACGAAGCTCACAAACTCCACCGGCGCGTACAGCAAGGCCGTGGCGGAGCACGCGGCGGCAATGCTCTTTATGCTGCAAAAGAAGCTGCATCTCTATAGAGACGCGCAGAAGAAGGCCGACTGGACGGACTTCGGCACGGTCGGCACTATTACCGACAGCACGGTGCTCATCGTCGGCCTCGGCGATATTGGCTGCCATTTTGCGCGCATCATCAAGGCGCTCGGCGGCTACGTGATTGGCGTGAAGCGCCGCGAGAGCGCAAAGGCGGACTGTGTTGACGAGCAGTACACCATGGACAAGCTCGACGAGCTTCTGCCGCGCGCGGACGTGGTGTTCTCCGTCCTGCCGGGGACGAACGCAACCATGCACATCTACAGCGCGGAGCGCTTTGCCCTGATGAAAAAGAGCGCCATCTTCATCAACTGCGGCCGCGGCAACGCCGTGGAGAATACGGTTCTCTACAATGCGCTTGTAAATGGTGAGATAGCCATGGCGGGTATAGATGTCAGTGAGCTTGAGCCGCTTCCGTCGGAGAGCCCGCTTTGGGCGCTGGATAATCTAATGATAACCCCGCATGTATCCGGCTACTACCACCTGCCCTATACTTTTGAGCGCGTTGTCGATATCGCGGTGGATAATCTCGGCCGCTGGATGCGCGGCGAAGCCCTCAATAATATCGTGGACTTCAGCACGGGGTATAAGAAGTAAAAGCTTTAAAAAGTTTCGCCGGCCTTTTCAAAGGCCGCAGTTTCCAAAGGCAGAGCCTTTGGGCGCGCTTCGCAAAGCGCGAAATACTTCAAAACGCCCAGATAGCCGCAAGCGGCTTATCTGGGCGTTTTTCATGCTCAAAAATAGCTCAGGAAAGGTGCGGGGAAACCTATAAAGGGGTTTCCGGTGAAAGTGTTGAGCTGTTGTCCGCAATTAATACAAGGCTTACAGTGTATCAGGCCCTGCCGTTCTCACCGGTATTGTCATCAGAGGAGGCACTGCCTTTGGCGTCCTCTTTCATGGCGCGCTTTGACAGCTTCTTTTCACGGCGCGATTTGCGCAGCTTCCTGATAAGCGGGAGGAAAATCACTATCAAAATCGCGAGAATGGCAAGCGTGGGGAAAGCGGCGACGAACCACAGCAGAAAGTCAGAGAAGAAATCAGCGACGGAGCGCAGACCGCCTTTGAAAGAGTTGAGCAGCCGCTCACCATAGCTGAGGCTGACAGCGGGGCTGTCGGGCGTGTACTCGCGCACTTCGTTGACGGAAATGCTTACGGTGCTGTAGTTGACCTGCCTGTCCCAGTTGTTGAGCGTGGATTGCAGAGACTCTATCTGATAGCGCACGGTGGTGAGCTTGTCGTCAATGGTGATGATGTCCTCAACCGTCTCCGCCTTCTCCATCATGTCAAGCAGCCGCGCCTCCTGAGTCTCAAGCGCCTCAAGGCGGGCGGCAGTGTCATAGTACTGGGCGGTCACGTTGTCGGTGTAGGTGTGGGTGTAGGGCACGTTGCCGAGGGCGCTGAGAGAGCTCATCAGCTCGTTGAATCTGGAGCTGGGGATGCGGATAGTGTAGTAGGCGGAGCGGCGCGCGGTGCTGAGCTTTGCGCCGCTGGTGTAGTTTGCGCCGTTGACGCTGCTCGACTCAACCCAGCCATTATAATCCTTTATCATCTCGTCGAGCTTTGAGAGCGTATCCTCAAATTCAAGGGTTTCGACAGTGGCGTCGGCGGAGTAGATTATCTTGTCAGGGTCAACGTCGGGCAAATCACCACCCGCCTCGCCGGTGTCTGCACCATAGCCGGACTCAGCAACCGCGGCGTTCATCGAAAGCCCGCTGGATTTTACATCCATACGGGACGCCTCAGCGGCGGCGGGGGAAAAATCGGCCGGGGCGGAGTCGGCATAGTAAGAGTCCGACGCCATCTCATAAGTCTGGGCGGGAGAGCTTGACGACGCGCCGCAGGCGCAGAGCGAAAAAACAAGCATCAGCGCGAGCAAGAGACTGAGTATCTTTTTCATTTTGTGTCCTCCTTAGCTGTTTGTTTTCGTATTTTTCTTCAACCTGCTTGTAAGACGAATCAAGGCGGAAAATGTTTCGGTGAAAATAAAGTTTTCTGAGATTTTTCAGCGCCCGCGGCTCAAATCCGGCGCTTGCTATGCGTATGTGCGGATGATATAATTTACAATAACATAAAATAGCAAAAACCACAACGGGCAGCCGGCCTAGGGGAGAATAAAAGATAAAAAAGCGGTCATAATCCCGGATTCGTTCAGGGGGACTCTCAGCGCAAGAGAGATATGCGGCGCTGTGAGCAGCTGCGTAAAAAGCGTTTCCCGCCTGCGAGGCCGCTGAAATACCCGCTACCGACGGGGGATAGGCGGCGTTCGCAACGGCGTGAAAGCCATCCTCCCTTACACAGGGGAGGCTTTGATGTGCTGCTTGGCAAAGCTATATAAGATAGAAATAAAGGGGCTGCCTCTAATGATTGTCAAAAATCATTTTGAGACAGCCCATTTCAGCTTGCCATATTATGATTTGTGGAAAAGCTTCTTCGCCTGATACTTCGGTTCGCAGGTGAGATTGATGCCGAGCTTTTTGTAGAGCTCCTGGTCAACATGGGAGAGCATCACGCTTGAGTGCGCCTCACAGCCCTCAAGCTTGTCAATCTGGTCGATGCAGTAGCCCGCGATGGGGTTGGTCACGGCGCAGATAGAGAGCGCTATAAGCAGCTCGTCCGTGTGCAGGCGCGGGTTATGGTTGCCCATGTGCTCAATCTTCAGGTGCTGGATGGGCTCAATAATGCTGGGCGGGATGAGCAGCAGCTTCTTGTCTATGCCCGCGAGCGCCTTGAGGGAGTTTACAAGGCAGGCGGACGCCGCGCCGAGCAGGGAAGAGGTCTTGCCGGTGATGACGCGCCCGTCGTTGAGCTGAATGGACACTGCGGGGGCGCCGGTCTCCTCCGCCCTTGCGAGCGCCGCGCCAACAACAGGGCGGTCGGCGGAGCTGAGGCCGGAGTTGCCCATCAAAAGCTCAATACGCTTGGCCTCGGCGGGCTCAGACAGTCCCTGATGCACGGAGCAGGCGGCAGTATAGTAGCGGCGGATAATCTCCTGCTTCGCCGCCTCGCGGCAGACAGTGTCATCCGAGATGCAGAAGCCTATCATGTTTACACCCATATCAGTGGGGCTCTTGTAGGGGCTCTCACCATAGATACGTTTAAAAATGGCCTCAAGCACGGGGAAAATCTCCACGTCGCGGTTATAGTTGACGGTGGTTACGCCGTAAGCTTCAAGGTGGTAGGGGTCTATCATGTTCACGTCATCAAGGTCGGCAGTGGCGGCCTCATAGGCCAGGTTGACAGGGTGCTTGAGCGGCAGATTCCACACGGGGAAAGTCTCAAACTTGGCATAGCCTGCCTTCACGCCGCGCTTGTGCTCATGGTAAAGCTGGCTGAGGCAGGTGGCCATTTTGCCGCTGCCGGGGCCGGGCGCGGTGACGACGACGAGGGAGCGCGAGGTCTCAATATAATCGTTCTTGCCAAAGCCGTCGTCAGAGACTATGAGCGAGACGTTAGAGGGGTAATCGGGAATTATATAGTGGCGGTATACGCGCACGCCCAGCGCCTCCAGGCGCTTTTGAAACTGGTCGGCCACGGCCTGCCCGCGGTAGTGCGTGATGACGACCGAGCCGAAGTAGAGGCCGATGCCGCGGAAAGCGTCGATGAGGCGGAGTGTGTCATCCTCATAGGTGATGCCGAGGTCGCCACGGTGCTTGCTGCGCTCAATATCGTCGGCGGAGATGGCGATGACGATTTCCGCGTCGTCCTTCATCTCCATGAGCATACGCACCTTGCTGTCAGGCAGGAAGCCCGGCAGCACGCGCGAGGCGTGGTAGTCATCAAAGAGCTTGCCGCCGAATTCGAGATACAGCTTGCCGCCGAAAGTGGATATCCTGTCGCGGATATTCTGAGACTGAAGCTTCAAATACTTGTCATTATCAAAGCCCAAGGCGCGCATATCAAAAACAACCCCTTATTTATATGTTATCATTTCAACCAACAATGCGATATTTTAACACAGCCGCCGGAACATTACAAGATAGTACTTTTTTTATTCATAAACTTGTGCTAAAATATATCCTCGTATAAGTATCTGCTGTGCGGATGCTTAAAAACCACGAGAGGACAAGATCATGGGATTATTCAATAAATTGTTCGGCAGCTACTCTGACAGAGAGCTCAAGCGCATCTATCCGATAGCGGACAGCATAGAAAAGCTGGACGCTGAGTACTCAAAGCTCAGCGACGCGGAGCTCAAGGCCAAGACCGGCGAATTTAAAGAGCGCCTTGCAAACGGCGAGACGACGGATGACATCCTGCCGGAGGCCTTTGCCGCCGTGCGCGAGGCCGCCTGGCGCGTTTTGGGCATGAAGCCTTTCCGCGTGCAGCTAATCGGCGGCATAGTGCTGCATCAGGGGCGCATCGCCGAGATGAAAACCGGCGAGGGCAAAACCCTTGTCGCCGTAATGCCCGCCTACCTCAATGCGCTCACCGGTAATGGCGTACACATAGTCACCGTCAACGACTATCTCGCCCGCCGCGACAGTGAGTGGATGGGCAAGGTACACCGCTTTATGGGGCTGTCCGTCGGCCTTATCGTACACGGGCTGACGAACGACGAGCGCCGCGCGGCGTATAACTGTGACATCACCTATGGCACGAATAACGAGATGGGCTTTGACTATCTGCGTGACAACATGGCGCTGTATAAGGAGCAGATGGTTCAGCGCGGCCACGCCTTTGCCATTGTTGACGAGGTTGACTCCATCCTTATCGACGAGGCGCGTACACCACTCATCATCTCCGGCCAGGGCGACGAGAGCACCGACCTCTACAGGCAGGCGGACGACTTTGTCTCCAAGCTCAAGAAGATTGTTTACGCGAGCGTGGACGAGAAAGAGGAGGAGAGCGAGGACATTGACGCGGACTACGTCGTCGACGAAAAGTCCAAAACCGCGACCCTCACCGCGCGCGGCATAGAGCGGGCGGAGCGCGCTTTTAATCTGGAAAACCTTGCCGATATCGAAAACGCCACTCTCGCCCACCACATCAATCAGGCGCTCAAGGCGCACGGCGTGATGAAGCGCGACATTGACTATATCGTCAAGGACGGCGAGATTATAATAGTTGACGAGTTCACAGGCCGCCTTATGCTTGGCCGCCGCTACTCGGAGGGTCTGCACCAGGCAATTGAGGCCAAAGAGCATGTCGACGTGCAGAAAGAGAACAAGACTCTCGCCACCATCACCTTCCAGAACTACTTCCGCCTTTACGCCAAGCTCTCCGGCATGACCGGTACAGCTGTGACCGAGGCGGAGGAGTTTGAGGCGATATACAAGCTGGATATTATCGAAATCCCCACGAACAAGCCCGTTATCCGCATTGATAACCCCGATGTTGTGTATAAGACCGAGGCCGGGAAAAACCGCGCCATCCTGCAGCAGATTATTGACTGCCACGAGAAAGGCCAGCCGGTGCTGGTGGGCACGGTGTCAATTGAAAAGAGCGAGTATATCTCGTCTCTTTTAAAGAAAAAGGGCATCGCTCACACGGTGCTCAACGCCAAGTACCACGAGCGCGAGGCGGAGATTGTGGCGCAGGCGGGCAAGCTGGGCGCTGTGACGATAGCCACCAACATGGCGGGACGCGGCACTGATATTGTGCTCGGCGGCAACGCGGAGTTTCTCGCCAAGACCGATTTGCGCAAGGCCGGGTATGATGAGGCGGTCATCGCCGAGGCCACGGGCTATGCCGACACCGACGATGAGAACATCATCGCCGCGCGCAAGCTCTATGCCGAGCGGCTGGACGCGCACAAAAAGGTCACGAACGCGGAGGCCGAAAAAGTCAAAGCGGCGGGCGGCCTCTACATCCTCGGCACTGAGCGGCACGAGTCGCGCCGTATAGATAACCAGCTTCGCGGCCGCGCGGGCCGTCAGGGCGACCCCGGCGAGAGCCGCTTCTTCCTCGCGCTGACGGATGATATAATGCGCCTTTTCGGCTCGGAGCGCATCATGGGCATGATGGAGACGCTCAAGGTCGAAGAGGACATGCCGCTTGACCACAAGATGCTCTCCAACGCCATCGAGCAGGCGCAGAAAACCGTTGAAAGCCGCAACTTCCAGGCGCGTAAGAGCGTGCTGGAGTACGACGACGTTATGAACCAGCAGCGCAACATCATCTACGACGAGCGGCGCAAGGTGCTCGACGGCGAGGATATACGTGAGCAGATTTTGGGTATGGTCAGTGAGTATGTTCAGAGCGCTGTGATGGACGGGCTCGGCGGCTGCGCGGCGGAGAGCCAGCAGCAGCTTGACAAGGCACTTGCGCCCTTTGAAAAGCTGTTCCTGCATCCGGGCAGCGTGAAGCTTGAGGACTTCGGCGGCGTTGCAAAGCCTGACGCGCTCACAAAGCGTGTGGATGAGCTCGCGCGGGAGGCCTATGCCCAGCGCGAGGCCGCCTTTGGCGCGGGGCCGAACGGTCTGCCGCTGATGCGCGAGATAGAGCGGGTTGTCATGCTGCGCGTGGTGGATGAGTACTGGATGGACCATATCGACGCGATGAGCGAGCTCAAGCGCGGCATCGGATTGCGCGGCTATGGCTCTGTCAAACCGATAGACGCGTACAAGCAGGAGGGCTTTGACATGTTTGAGGCCATGGTACACGGCATACGCGAGGAGACTGTGCGGCGCATATACACCGTGCAGGTGCGCGTGGCACAGCCTATTGAGCGCAAGGCCGTGGCAAAGAACGCTGCGGCAAACGTCGGCGGTGAGCCGGTGAAGAAAAAGCCCGTGAAAAAGGCGGCCAAGCCCGGCCGCAACGACCCCTGCCCCTGCGGCAGGATGAAGCCCGACGGCAGCAGACGGCTCAAGTACAAGGAGTGCTGCGGGCGCAACGAGTGAGCCCGGCTTCAGCTTAAGCGGCGGCACACCGGCAGACTTACGGAGAAACTAAATGGCATTTACAGAAATTAATTTCAATGGGCTTATATACATGAGCTCAGACAAGATAAAAGCGCGCCACGCGTTCACCACGCGTTATGGCGGCGTGAGCACGGGCGACTTTGCAAGCCTCAACTTCGGCTCAAACCGGGGCGACGCGCAGGAGAATGTGGCGGAAAACTACAGCCGTGTCTGCGCGCTCTTCGGCGTGGGCAGGGATGATACCGCCGTGACCAGGCAGGTTCACGGCAATGAGGTGCGCGTTGTGACGAGTGCTGACAAGCACATCACCGGCACGCCTACCCCATACGAGGCAGACGGGCTTATCACCACCGAGCGCGGCCTGCCAATTGCCTGCTTCGTGGCGGACTGTGTTCCTGCCCTGCTGTGCGACGCGGCTGCGGGCATCATCGCCGCGGTACACTGCGGCTGGCGCAGTTCGGTTGCGGATATCCTCGGCGTAACGGTGGAAAAAATGTGCGCGCTCGGTGCGCATGTGGAGGACATCTGTTGTGCGCAGGGAGCGTCGATAGGGCGCTGTTGCTTTGAGACGGATGACGATGTGCCGCGGGCCGTCAGCCGCTATCTCGGCGGCGCGGTGGACGGGCTTTTCGATAAGCGCGCCGACGGCAAGACTATGGTCGACCTGCGCGCGGCGAACGCCAGACGGCTTTTGCAGCTTGGCCTGCGCGCGGGGAATCTGGATGTATCAAGCGAGTGTACCATGTGCAGCCATGACAAATACTGGTCGCACCGCTACACGCAGAGAAGGGGGCTTGGGCGCGGCAATCTCGGCGCGTTCATCATGCTCGACAAGGAGGACAAGTGATGCGCTTTAAGAAGATACTGCTTGTTGTAATCGCGCTCTCCATGCTCCTCGCCTGCGCCGGATGCGGCAAGAGGGAAGAGCGGCTTACATACGACAACATCCCCGAATCGACCGGCGGCAAGGATTTGGAGGCGAGAACCGGCGACGACGAAGTGTTCTCCCTCAACATGAACACATCCCGAAGCTTCAACCCCCTCGTGGCGACAAACCGCTCAAACCAGCTCATAGGCGCGCTGGTTTATGAGAACATGGTGGAGCTTGACAACGACTTCAACGTAATCAAAAATGTCATCGTTGACTGGAAGAGCAACGAGGACTATACTTTCTGGACTTTCACCATCGACCCCGGACACACCTTCCATGACGGCACACCGCTCACGGGCAAGGACGTGCGCTACTCGCTCGACCGCGCGGTCAGCTCCGACCGTTTCAGAGGGCGCTTCAACAGCTATCTCGGCGCGTCCTACAGCGATACGGAGGTCACGGTGACGCTCGGCATCGGCAACTCACAGCTGCCAAAGCTTTTGAACATACCAATAATCAAGTACGGCACTTTTTCTGACGACTACCCCATGGGCAGCGGACCGTACATGTACAACGAGGACTATACCGAGCTGCACGCCTATGAGGGCTATATCGGCAGACCGGTGGAGGTGCAGCCCACGGACGAGGACGGCAATGTGGACGAGGACGCGCCGGTTGAGTACCAGCACCCGGAGGTCACTTTCCCCATTGACACCATCTATCTCAAGGAGTATGACGACGCGCAGAGCGCGCTGGACGCTTTTGAGTCCTCGCTTATCGACGTTGTTATAAACGACCCCTCAAGCTATACAAACCTTGGCTATGCGAGCACCAACGAAATCCACAGCTACCCCACGACGAATTTCCACTATGTCGTCATAAACGAGGCGGGGGCGCTTGGCCGCTTCAGCCAGTTCCGCTATGCCATGAACTTCGCCTTTGACCGCAATAACCTTGTCACGCTGCTGCATGGCAACGCCGTGGCATCGCCGGTGGCTATGTATCCCACCTGTGACTTGTACCCGGACGACCTTGCCACAAACCTCGCCTATGACCTTGAAACCTGCGTGGCGGTTCTCGAAAACGCCGGTATCAGGGACTATGACGACGACGGCAGAATGGAGTACATGTCCGGCTCGCCGCAGGAGATAGAGCTTGTGTTCGTGGTCTGCTCAGACAGCAGCGCGAAAGCGGGCGTTGTGCGCCGCTTTGCCGATGATATGGAGAGCATCGGCATCAAGGTGAACGTGCAGGAGCTGAGCTGGGAGGACTATATGACAGCACTGAAGGAGGGCAATTTTGACCTGTACTACGGTGAAATGCGCCTGCGCAACAATTTTGACCTCACCGAGCTTCTGACCGTGCGCACCAAGGACAACGAAAACACCAATATAAACTACTCAAACTCCACAAACCTGAGCTATATTGAATATCTCAACGCCTACCTCGCCGCGGGCGAGGCGGAGCGCGCCGTGATGTACCGGCAGTTTGCGGACCTTTTGAGCATGAACGCAACGCTCATCCCCATCGGCTTTGAAAAGCAGGAAATCATCAGTCATCGCGGCATCATCAAGGGCATCAACGCCAATTTCGGCAATCCCTTGTTCGATTTTGTCAACTGGGAGTTTATTGCGCAGTAAGCACAATCAATATAAGAAAGGGAGATAAAAATGACTGACAGAGAGCTTATGTCCATGGCAAAACAGGCGTCGTACAACGCCTATGTTCCGTATTCCCGCTTCTCCGTGGGCGCCGCTATAGAGTGTGCTGACGGCACGGTGTTCACCGGCTGCAATGTGGAGAACGCCGCGCTCGGCTCCACCATCTGCGCGGAGCGCACCGCCTGCTGCAAGGCCGTCAGCGAGGGGCACAGGAGCTTTGTACGCATAGCCATCTATGCCGACAGCGAAAACTGGTGTACCCCCTGCGGTGCATGCAGGCAGTTTTTGGCTGAGTTTTCACCGAATATGGAGGTGCTCTGCGCCAAGGCGGGCGACCGCTATGTAAGCTACAAGCTCTCGGAGCTTTTGCCGCACAGCTTCAACTATTGATGGAGCTCAGACAGCTTGAGATTTTCGCGGCCGTGGCGAAGCATAAGAGCTTCAGCGAGGCCGCCCGGCGGCTGTATATCAGCCACTCCACCACCTGCCGCGCGGTTGCGGCGCTGGAGGAGGAGCTGGGTGTGCAGCTCATCACGCGCGATAACCGCGTCACGGCGCTGACCGCCGCGGGTGAGGCGCTGCTGGATGAGTGCGAGCGCCTTCAGGCGGCGCACGAGAGCGCCGCTGAGCGCGTGCGCGCCGCGGCTAAGGAGTAGAGTGCGCAAAAAACCGGCTTTCCAGACACGGAAAGCCGGTTTTTGAGGTCTATATTGCAATCAATAAATATCGTCGACAACGCGGGTGGGCGGGGTCTCCACAATCTCAGGGTGGGCAAAGATGTGGCGCACGGCGCGCAGGAAAGTGGCGTAATAGTTGCCATCCACGCCGCGCTCGTCCATCACAAACTTGCAGTCAACATACTTGTGGTCAATAGCCTGACCGTGGCGGTCAAGCTCATAGGCGTGGCGCTTTGCGCCGAAAGAGATGAACACGGGCAGCGTGCCGAAGTTATAGATATGGTGGTAGATGGGCCCGATGCGCAGTGAGCCCATGTCGGTGATAATCATGGAGCCGTGAAAGGGGCTTGCCTCAAGAAGCTTTTCAGGCAGCCAGCCGAAGTAGTCCATCACGCGCAGTATCATCAGCACAAAGCGCAGCAGGAAGCGCGGCGCCTTGGTGAGTGCCTCGGCCACATCCTCGGTGTTGTTACTGCCAGTGTCGGCCTTTATCTCGTCAATCTTCTCCTGCATCTTGCGGTACACGTCATATATGGTGTCAGTCGGCTCAAAAACGACCTTAATCGTGGTCTCGGTCGCGTCGAGTGAGAGCGAGCGCTTGACAGTCATAACAACCTCTATCTTGTCGCGCGAGTAGACGCGGCGGCCGACAACAAAGCGGTTGACACCCGGCATGACCGAGAGACCGCGCACATAGGCGGCAATGATGAAGTGCAGAAAACCTATGCCCTTGTAGCCTGCCACGCGCATACGGCGCAGGTGGCGGTCAACCTCCGTTACCTCAAAGCTCTCCTCGTACTGGTTGCAGCCGTCATTTCGCGTGGGCATTATGTAGGGCATAAACTTGTTGAACGCAGGTAGACTGCGCACGAGCCTGCCTTCCTTGCGGTCGCCGAAGCGGCGCTTATATTTACTCATAGGTTTCCCTCCGATTCTATCTTAGGAATAAAATAACTTCTAAAATTTTAAGCTTTATCAGGCGTTGTCTCATTATACAGGCAAATATACAATATTACAAGAGAAAATTATGCTAATCGGCAAAAAATACTGAAGGCTGTCGGCTTTTTTGTCACTTTACCCGTCTGTGTATAGCTGTTTCAGCCCCAGAACAGTCGGCATACCAGCGCGGCGGCGAGGAAACTTGCGGCGTCGGCCACGAGCGCGGCGGGGATAGCCCAGCGCGTACCCTTGACCTTGGCGGCGGTGAAATACACCGCGATAACATAAAAGGTAGTCTCGCTTGAGCCGAGCATCACGGCAGCGGTGCGGCCAATGAGCGAATCCGCCCCGAAGCGCGCCATGATATCTCCCGCCGCGCTGAGCGCGCCGCTGCCGGAGAGCGGGCGCAGCAGCAATATAAGCGTGGTCTCCGGCGGGATGCCGAGCCTGTTGAGCGCGGGGGAGAGCGCGCGCGTCAAAAGCTCCGGCACGGCGGAGGCGCGCAGAAGGTGGATTGCGGCGAAGAGCACGATGAGCGCGGGCAGCATGTCAAGCACTGTGCGAAGCCCCTTTTTTGCCCCGGTACACAGTGCGTCCATCACGTCCACACCGCGGACGAGCGCGCAGACGCACACCGCGCTTATAATCAGCGTCGGCGCGAGTGAGAGAAGCTTGTTCATCGCCACAGCCGCCGCAATATCGCCGCCGCCGCAAGCCCTGCTGAGATGGAGACGAGGGAGGTGAGCCACACGGCGGGTACAATGTCAAAAGGGGCGGCGGCACCGTTTACGGCGCGCATCGCGGCCACGGTCACGGGCAAAAGCTGGAGCGAGGCGGTGTTGAGCACGACAAGCAGGCATAGCTCGTCCTGCGCGGAGCGGCCTTCGCCGAGCGCGGCCATGCCCTGCGCGGCGCGTATGCCGGCGGGGGTCGCGGCGTTGCCGAGGCCGAGCAGGTTCGCGCTGACGTTTTCTGTCAAGGCGCCGAGAATCTCCGGAGAGGCGGAGCTGAGCGGGAAGAGCCGCTTTAATACCGGGCGCAGCAGGCGGTTAAGTGCCGCTGTGATGCCGCAGCGCTCTGCAAGCTCCAAAACACCGCTCCAAAGACAGATGCCCCCGGCAAGGCCGATGCAAAACTGCACAGCGGCCTGCGCGCCCTCCATGGCGGCGTCTGGTGCGGCTCCGGGTGAGAGAATGAGGGTGACGGCGGATATTACGAAGATTGAAGTGATTATTGCAGAAAAAACCATGTAAAGTACCACACTTGATGCTCTTTTTATGCAGTTATGCCGGATTTTCAGCTTTGAATGAATAAAATGTTAATAATTGTACATAAATTGAAAAAATCGGTTGACGAGAAGGAAAATACTGAGTATAATGCAAATCAGGTGAGGAATAGCATTTTCCTCATAAACCACTATATAAGGAGTGTAGAAAGATGAAATCTACAGGGATTGTGCGTAAAGTTGACGAGCTTGGACGTATTGTGCTACCCATCGAAATGCGCCGCACTTTAGACATCGCAGAGAAGGACGCATTAGAGATATATGTGGACGGCGAGGATATTATTCTCCACAAGTATCAGGCCGCATGTGTTTTCTGCGACAGTGTGAAGGAAATCATTTCCTACAAGGGAAGATACGTTTGCCCCGAATGCATTAAGAAGCTGCAGGAGCTCGGCTGACTTAGCCAATAGAAAATGTGCCCGGCTGGTGTCTATCAGCAGGGCACATTTTTTGCTTTGCGTCATTTTTCGCGCGGCCTCCGCCGCCGGGACGCTCAGCGCGGAGACTTCATTGCAGGCCGTAGATATAATACACGCAGTTGTCGCCATAGACCTGGAACCGGTAAACGTAGCCATAATCCTCAAGCGTGCCCAGCGCGGGGGCGGAGCTGGAGTAGACAACATAGTCGCACTCGGCGTCAAGGGCCTTTTTGCCCGTCGCGTCAAGGTCAAGCTCGCCATCGTCGGTGTACATGAATTCGTCGGCCTTGTGCTTGTAGGGCGTGAGGATGCCCGCGTTATACTCGCGCACCCAGAAGAAGAGGTTTTTGGGGACGAGCACCGTGGCCTCCTCGCCGTTGGACAGGTTATAGATAGCGTCGCATACCTCTTTCGCGCCGGGGATGAGCTTTTCCGGGTTCTCGGCCTTTTTGAAGGATATCCCGGCGTGGCTGCCCTCGGTGATGAGCAGTAGCACGAGCAGGGAGGATGCGAGCAGCGCGCCGCGCTGCCAGCGCTTGCTCAGAGCGTAAAACGCGCTCATCACGCAGTAGACGATGACTGCCGCTATTGGCAGCGGCCAGTACATGCGCGCCACGCGCTCCGGGTCATATGTGAACTTTATCATGTAGTGGATGAACACGGGGTTGAAGATAAAGACGCAGAGGATGAGCGTGGGGTAGACGAAGTACTGCCGGGCGCGGCTGTGCTTGTCACCGGGTGCGAAGAGAAGATAAAAGACGCAGACTATAAAGGGAATGAACAGCCGCCCGTCCAGCGTTGCAAGGTGATAGACTGATAAGGTTTCGTCGAGAATTATTTTCAAGCTTTCCAGCATGTGCGCGCCTCCTTACAGCAGATGTGCCGCCATGAGCGCAAGGCTCGGCAGGCAGCATAGGCCAAGCTTCCAAACGGCGCTCCAATCGCGGCGGCGCAGGATGTATACAAGCCCCCACGCGCCCAGCAGCATAAGCGTGAGCTCGGCGCAGGTCGAGGCCGCCATGCAGCCCGCGACGTTGGCAAAGAACACTGCCAGCCACAGCAGCCGGCGCTTGCGCCTGTCGCCCTCGTCCTCAATGAGCAGGAAGAAGTACAGCGCCAGCGGGCTTACAATGCTCGCGCCGAAGCCCTTGCCCATCCACGGGTAGCAGATTATCCATGTAAAGCGCAGATTCATCGCCACGCCGCAGATTTCAAAGAAAATGCTCAGTCCCATCAGGGCAAAGAGCGCCTTTTCGCGCTCATCGCGGAAGAAAAAGCGCGCAAAGCGATAGATGAGGAGATAGAAGAGCAGAATGAAGAAGCCGGGCATCACGGTACGCATCAGCACCGTTATGCTGAACTCAAAGAGCTTTGCAAACGTCGCCCAGAACAGCGGCCACGGCGAGAAAACATAGGACGAGTACTCGCCCATATGCGCAAAGTAGTCAAAAGCCTCACCGGTGAGCGGGTCTGTGCGCATGATGAGGTCGTCATACATCGTGGTGTT
>CAUABY010000023.1 GCA_958427375.1 uncultured Eubacteriales bacterium | reverse complement strand
TCACCGCCGATGACAATTATCATCTGGCAGTTCTTTGCAACATTCTTCAGCTCTTGGGTTTTAATGTCATCAGGCACAATGCCGGGCTCATCCTCGGCGAAAACGGGACAAACCACCGTATCAAATCCGGCCTCGTTCAGCAAGCGCTCCGCCTCGCGAGTAATGCGCAGGCCCATATCACGAAACGGGTTTGGGCAAATTGCAATCATTTTATTACCTTCTTTTCGGCCATTAAAGGCTTTCATGCGAGGCTTTTACTACCGCCTCAACATCTATTTTTGCGGGAGGCATATCGCTGTTTTTCATGAAGCATATATATTCTATATTTCCCTCCGGTCCTTTTATCGGTGAGAAGTCAAGCCCCTGCACGCTCAATCCGATAGTCGGGGCAAAGTCAAGAATACCATGCACAACTTCTTCATGCACCCTGGCATCGCGTACAACACCTTTCTTGCCGACCTCTTCCCTGCCGGCCTCAAACTGCGGCTTAATAAGACAGACTATATCGGCATCATTTTTCAAAAGGCGCTGCACAGCCGGCAAAACCAGCTTTATGGATATGAACGACACGTCCATTACCGCAATATCCAGCAGTTCCGGAATCTGCTCGTCGGTGATGTAGCGCAGGTTCGTGCGCTCAAGATTAATAACTCGCTCGTCATTGCGAAGCTTCCACGCGAGCTGACCGTACCCTACATCGACGGAATACACCTTCTTCGCGCAATGCTGTAAAAGCACATCCGTAAAGCCACCGGTAGACGCGCCGCAGTCAATGCAGACCTTGTCCGCAGGGTCGATTGGGAAAACTTTGAGTGCTTTGTCAAGCTTGTACCCGCCGCGGCTGACGAAAGGCAGAGTATCACCGCGCACTTCAACCTTTGCATCCGAAGAAACACTCATCCCTGGCTTATCAGCGCGCTGACCGTTGACAAACACCAAACCACTCATTATCGTGGTCTTTGCGCGCTCCCGGCTCTCGGTGAGGCCGAGGTCAAAGACAAGCTGATCTAATCTTATCTTCTTCATTGTAGCACCACATGTTTTGTTTCAATCATATTTTTCACGCTCTCAGCAAGTCCGGCGGCATCGAGGCCGTTATCATGCAGAAGCTCGGCAACCGTGCCCTGCGGGATTATCCCGTCACCGAGATTTGCGAGCTTGGCAGATTTGAGCTCAATGCCGCTTTCCGCGCACAGCGCCAGAACCTGCTGACCGACACAGCCCGCGGCGCATACCTCCTCCGCCACAAGAAGCGACGAAGTTTTAGTAAGTGATGACATCGTCAGCTCAAAATTATTGGGCTTTATTATGCCGAGCTTTATAACCTCGGCTTCAATATGCTCTTTCTCAAGCATATCCGCCGCCGTCAGCGCCTGATTTATCATGGTGCCGTAGGTCACAATGGTAACATCGCGCCCGGTACGAAGTATACTCTCAGCCTCAAGGCAACTTTCACGATAGGCACCCTCTCCGCCGCGCGGATAGCGCACGGCTACTGGCCCGTCAGCATTGAATATTGCCTCGGCAAGCATATCATGCAGCTCCTGAAAGCTTGCAGGGCACATGATGTTCATCCCCGGCACTGAGCCAAGATAATTCACATCAAATAGTCCGTGGTGCGTCTCGCCGTCGCTGCCAACAAGGCCCGCCCTGTCAACGCAGAAAACCACGTGGAGCTTTTGCAGTGACACATCGTGTATGAGCATATCATACGCGCGCTGCAAAAAGCTTGAATACACAGCAAATACCGGCAGTGCGCCCTGTTTTGCCATACCGGCGGTCATTGCCGCCGCATGCTCCTCGGCTATGCCGACATCAACAAATCTATCCGGGAACTCCTTTTCAAACTCGGTCAGCCCTGTGCCGCCGCACATGGCGGCAGTAACAGTGCAGATGCGTCTGTCACGCGAGGCAAATTCGCACATGTACTGGCCGAGATAATCGGAAAAGCCCGGTTTTGAGTCCTTAATCTCTCCCGTTGCCGGGTCGAATGGGCCGACCCCGTGATATTTGTCCGGGTAGCGCTCAGCATAGAAGCAGCCCTTGCCCTTTGTAGTGAGGACGTGTACTATAACCGGCTCCTCCATGTCCTTGGCAAGCCTGATCGCCCGTTCGAGCGCGCGCACATCGTGCCCGTCAACAGGGCCGATATATTCAAAACCCATCTGCGAGAAAGTATTGCCGCGCAGCAAGTACCGTTTAAGGCACTCTTTAATCTTATGGTTAAAGTTATACAGCGCCGGCGCTTTCTTCATAACGGTTCTATAAACCTGTTTGAAGCTGAGATATGCCGGCCTATAGCGCAAATCCGCCAGCACGTGAGACATGCCGCCGACATTTTTGCTGATGGACATTTTGTTGTCATTGAGTATGATAACTATTGGTTCCCCGTCCGAAGCGGCATCCTCAAGTCCTTCATACGCAAGTCCGCCGGTCAGAGCACCATCTCCGATAACGGCGGCAACATCATACTTTTCGCCGGTAAATCTCCTTGCGCGCGCCATACCTGCGGCAACTGACACTGAGTTTGACGCATGCCCGGCAATGAAAGCATCGTCGCGGCTCTCATAGGGCTTTGGAAAGCCTGACAATCCCCCGTGCTGGCGAAGCGTAGAAAATTTGTCGCGGCGGCCTGTTATTATTTTATGTATATAGCTCTGGTGTCCGACGTCAAAAACGATGCGGTCCACTGAGGTGTCATAGACCCTGTGCAGTGCGACGGTCAGCTCAACAGCCCCAAGATTTGAGGCGAGATGGCCGCCGGTCTTTGACACATTTTGAATCAGAAACTCTCTGAGTTCCGCACACAGCGTCACAAGCTCGTCATTGCTGAGCTTTTTAATATCGTCAGAAGAGTTTATTCTCTCTATAATACTCAAAGCTTACCCCTAAAATAATTTTTATTTATTTCTTGTGGCTAATTCATCCGCCAGTTCGTGCAAAAAGGCCGTATCGTCAAACGCCTCATCAAGTACAGACTTTGCAAAGGCCGTGAGATTCTCTACAGTCTTGCGGCAGCCTTCCTCGCCCATGAGCGCCATATATGTGTTCTTATTCTCCTGTGCGTCGGAGCCAATAGGTTTGCCCAGCTCCTCCGCCGTGCTGAGTACGTCCAGCATATCGTCACGGATTTGGAAAGCCATACCGATGGCCGCGCCGAAGTGCCCGGCGGCGTCAAGCTGAATCTGGGTTCCGCCCGCCGCGGCAACACCCATCTGACAGGCAGCCGTCAAAAGCGCGCCGGTTTTGCGGCTGTTTATCTCCGTGAGCTCCTGCTCATCAAGCTTTCTGCCCTCCCAGAGCATGTCAAGATACTGCCCGCCGCACATGCCGTCAAGTCCGACAGCGGAGGCCAGAATCTCAGCGCAGTTCGCCCGGCACTCCGCAGGGAGCTCAGCTGAGAGCACCGTGCGAAAGGCCTCGGCCTGAAGCGCGTCTCCCGCAAGCGTGGCAGCACATTCGCCGTAAACCTTGTGGTTTGTCGGTCTGCCGCGGCGCAGATCGTCATTATCCATGCAGGGCAGGTCGTCGTGAATGAGGCTGTAGGTGTGCAGCATCTCAATTCCGCAGGCGACAGGCAGTGCGGCCTCGATATCGCCTCCGGATATGCGGCAAAACTCCAGCACAAGCATTGGGCGGATGCGCTTGCCGCCTGCAAGCAGACTGTAGCGCATGGCCTCTGCAAGCCCTGCCAGCGGCAGATTATCCGCGCCCTTGAACGATTTTTCAAGCGCGCTTTCTATATACTCTTTATATTCTTTACCTGTCATTTCTCTTCATCCTCAAACGGCAGCTCAATCGGAGCTCTGTCCGGCCCTTTCTTGAGCTTAACCACTTTCTGCTCCGCCTCGTCAAGGAATTTGGTGCAGTCAGCAATCAATTTCGTACCCTCTTCAAACATGGTGAGCGACTCCGCCAGCGGCATATCACCCGCTTCAAGATGCCTGACTATCTCGTCAAGCCTTGCCACGGAGTCCTCAAAGCTTTTCTTTTTTGTTGCCATAGAATTCACCTCAGGGCAGTTTTTCTGTGCTGTCGACCGTGCAGGCGGCCACACCGTCCGCCAATCTTACTGACAGTTTGTCACCGGCTTCTATTTTGCCGACGCTCTTCAAGGTTTTGCCTTCGCCGTCTAAGGCAATGGCATAGCCGCGCGTAAGAACCTTCAGCGGGCTCATCGCGTCAAGCGCGGCGGCAAGGCGGACAAATTCGTGCTTTTTCCCGCTTATAATCCTCTCCTGCGCGGAGATGAGCTCATCACGCCTATGGTCGACTTCAATCCGCCGGTTATCAATGAGCGTCATAGGCTCTGCCATGACACGGCGTGTGGAAAGCGCATCGAGACGCGAGCGCAGTGCGGAAAACTGCTTTTTCATGGCGTGGCCCGCGCGGATTTCATAGCTTTTTAGCATATCCTCAAACTCATTCATGTCCGGCACCGCAAGCTCCGCCGCATTGGATGGGGTCGAGGCGCGCACATCCGCCACATAGTCCGATATTGTAACATCCGGCTCATGGCCTACGGCGGAGATAACCGGGATATCCGAGGCATAGATCGCGCGCGCCACGCGCTCATCGTTAAATGCCCACAAATCCTCTATAGAGCCGCCGCCGCGGCCGGTTATAATAAGGTCTGCCACATTAAACTCGTTTGCGTAGCGTATCGCGCCGACGATTTCCGCCGGGGCTTCAACGCCCTGAACGCGCACGGGCAAAAGCAGAACCTTGGTCATCGGCCAGCGATGGCCAAGTATACGAATCATATCGTGTACGGCGGCGCCGGCGGACGATGTTATTATCGCAATCTTCTCCGGGAAGCGCGGCAAGGGCTTTTTATGAGCTCTGTCAAAAAGCCCCTCCTCGTCGAGCTTCTTTTTCAGCTGCTCAAAAGCGAGCTGTAAATCACCTGTTCCCTCAGGCATAAGACCGTTGCAATAAAGCTGATATGCCCCGTCGCGCGGGAAAACTGAGATGCGCCCAAAGGCCGTAACGCTCATACCGCTTTCGGGGTGAAAACTCAGTTTGATAGCGCTGCTTTTGAACATTACACAGCGCAGGCTGCTCTCACTGTCTTTGAGTGTAAAGTAGTGATGCCCGGATGGGTAGATTTTGTAATTTGACAGCTCACCTCTCACACACACGGTGGAAAGCGCCGGATCCGCGTCAATAAGCCCTTTTATATGGCTATTGAGCTCTGTGACGGTGAGCGTCCTCATCTCCGTGCTCATTCTCCGGCCTCGGTGGTTTCAAGCGGCTCGGCCGTTTCAACGCTCTCCGTGCCGTCAGGCTCCTGCGGCTTGGAAAACTCGCCGCGCACAAATCCGCCGAGCACACCATTGATAAAGGCGACAGTCTCCGGCTCATCATAGCCCTTTGCAAGCTCAACCGCCTCATTGATTGCGGCAGAGGGCGGCACGTCCATAAAGAGTATCTCGCACACGGCACAGCGCAAAACGGCAAGGGCGGTCTTGGAGATGCGGCCGCTCTTCCAGCCTATTGCATAGCGCTCAATATACTCGTCAATCTCCTGCCGGCGGTCAGCCATGGTATAGGTCAAATCGCGGATATAATTGAGCTGACTTTTGCCGGGGTACTCACTGTAAAGCTCATCTTCAGCGGCGAGCGTTGCGTAATGCTCCTGCGAAAAGAAACTGTCAAACAGCTCCTGCGGCTCAACCTTGCCTGCCGCGGCCGCGAACCCAAGCTGGATAGCTATTTCTCTGGCTGTGGTTCTCGTCATCTAAAATTCCTCCGAGATTTATTTATCAAATGCCACGCCCGAAACGTGAACATTAACCTCTGCGCTCTCAAGCCCGGTGGCGGACTGCACAGCGCTCAAAACCTCTTCCTGAACCGCCTTTGCAACATTGACAATATTGTTGCCGTAAGATACGGTGATAATAGCGTCAACAATAATTTTACCATCAACAAACTGCACCTTTACGCCCTTGGAAAGGCTCTTGATACCTATGAGCTCAACAAGCTCCGCGCCGGAGGTGTTGGACAGACCGGCCACACCCTCAACCTGAGTAATTGCCGCTCTGACAAGAGTGGATATAACTTCCTCCGAAATATTTATGCTGCCGTTGGCTTCCTGACAGGTAATGTAATTCTCACCCATGGTATTTCCTCCTACAATGATGTCAGAGTATTTTACCACGTTATTCAGAAAAAATAAAGACAAATAATGAAAAATGCATTTTATATACAAAAAAACGGCACATGGCTCAACATGTGCCGGGTATTTTTATGATTTTACCTCGATTATGCTCAGCTGAGAGGCCTGATACATCGTTTCCGAGCAGATTATATCTGTTATCTGTGCCACGGCCTCTGAGGTCAGCCCGTCAGCCGGCGCCGGAACCGCAACCGTTATGCTGTCGTTGCCTATGTACACAACACAGTCGGCAAAGTTCTTAGCAATGAGCAGGTTTTCAATCTGCGATTCCTGCATGGAGTTTGTTGCCATGGCAGATATGGCGTTCATGGCGCTGTCAATAGTCTCCTGTGACGCGGTCTCGGCAGTGGCAGCTGTTTGCAGCAGCTCAAGCGCCTCATCGCGCGATACCTGCCGTGTCAGCCTCGCCTCAGCAAAGTATTCCGAGCCAACGAGCACATTGCCTCCCGCCGCCTGCGTGCTGGCTTTCATCATGGCCTCATCCTCCGCCGCGACCATCTCCGCATCTGGCATCCCCCATCTGCTGTTGTACGACCAGTTGAGCGCTACAGCCGCGCCGACAAATATCAGCACGGCAAGCATCGTAAGATTCCGTTTCCTGTTTTTCATAAAGCTGCTTGCTCCTCCCTATTTTGATTCACTCATTTTAAGTATCGTAATCTTATCTGAGCCAAAACCAGTATATGAGCTTACTGCCCGTAAAATATCCAAGCGTACCTTTGCGTTGTCCGCGCCCTCGCACACGACAACCACACCGTTGTCTGAGACTATAACCGCCGCCTCCCCCACGCCTTTCGTGCGCGTGAGTACGGTTTGCAGCGGTGAGTCCGCCGCGTTTGCGGTGCTGACGGCACTGCTCTTTGTCGGCATGAGCATCAATAATACGCCCAGCACAAGTACTATCAGCGGATATTTATATTTATCGAGCTTAGCCGCTTTCTCTTTCAGTTCACTCATTTACTGCCCAAACCACTCTCTCTGGAGGTATACCAAGCCCGGCCTTGATACTCTCGCCCAAGCGCAGGCGCTCTTCAGGCGTGGCTTCTCCGCTTATCTCAGCCGAATATGGCACCCATACACCCTCCGTACTCCATTGCAGTGTCACCTTTGCCTCCTTCACCTCAAAGCCGATTTCTATGGCTTTGTCCATAATATATGCCTGACATTCCTGCTCTATGACAAGCCGGTTGAGCCGTTCGTTTATCTCCTCGCCCTTGGCCGTCAGCTCCGCCTCCTGCTCCCTGTACCTGGCGAGCTCCAGCGCGTAGTTCTCAAAATCAAAGTCTTTCAGCGGCGTTATTATCGCTATTATCAATATTGCTGAGGATAGTATTCCGATAACGCGCTTCGCGCCGCCCTCCGGTGTGATGCTCACAGCCACGCCGCAGAGTATGGACAGCGCGCAGATTTCACGCAAAACGCCGTACACTATGTTGTCACCACCCTTATCGCCGCCGTAAACGAGATAAAAAGCATTATCGCACAGCAGCCCACGAGCCCCAGCAGCAGGCTGAGCGCCGTCCCCACATCATTGACAAAGCCGGACAGCCTGGCGTTTGGCACCATGTCACAGGCAGTCGCGGCGGCGCGGAAGAGCAGCATCTTCACCGCGAGCATCACAAACGGCCCCGCGCACAGCGCCGCCACCGCGATAAGACTAAGCGCCCCGGCTGAGTTTTTTATCAGCCCCGCCGCGGCGAGCACGGTGGACGCTGCGTCGGATATAATGCCGCCCACCACGGGGAGTGTCGTGGATATAACCGTGCGGGCAGTTCGTGCGGCCACAGCGTCCACGCCGCTTGTAACTATTCCTGTGAGGCCGATATATCCGCTGAACACGATAGTAAATAGGGTCATAAATGTTGTGGCAAGCCATTTTGCAAAGCGCTGGCATGTTTTGAGCAGGGGATTATCAAATATTCCCCGGCAGAGCGCAAGCGAAAGAAAGGCGTAAGTCAGCGGGATTACGACGCGCCCTGCAAGGCTCATAAGGATATCTATGGCAATACATACCGCGGCATACCGGGCTGACGAAGACACAATCGCGCCGCAGGCGGCAGCCGCCGAAAAAACCGCCGGGAGCGCGGCGCGCGAATAGTCAGTCATAAGCGTTATGGCGTTCGAGGTTTGTGTGACGATGCCGTCAACGCTTTTTATGAGCACCAAGGCCGCGGCACACACAGCAGCAACGTTTATATATTCCTGAATAGATTTGCTGCTCGTCAGGGTCGCCGCGATTGACGAGAGCAGAGAGATGGCAACTATAGCGGCGGCGCTTTTTATATTGTCGTTTATCTCATCACTTGTGTCCTTAACAATTTTCCGCCACAATCTGCCCAGCGCACCAGTGGAATCATATCTGCCGCTGTCATCCAATGTGCCGCTTATCTCCTTTGCCTCATCCGGGAGCTTGTCCATGGCCTCACTCATACCGCTCATCGTCTCAAGCTCGTCCGTCAGCCCTTCGGCGCAGGCAGAAGCGGAATTGAGCGTGAAAATGGCAATAAACAGCAGCAGTGCTGCAAATCTTTTCCTCATACCATCTCCCCTATCAGCGCCAGCGCATTCATTATAAGCGGCATGGCCACGCTCATCGCGCACACCGTTCCGGCAAGCTCCACGGCGGACGCGCTCGCGCTCTGTGCCGAGTCGCGGCAGAGCTCGGACGTGAGCTTTGTTATAATGGCGATGCCGACGCATTTCAAAATCGGCGCGACAAACACATCGGAGGTGCCTGCTATAGTTCGTACCGTGTACACAAGGTTTTTGAGATTTGACGCGAAGCTCACCGCCGCAATGCCTATCATTGCAACCGTGCAGGAGCTTAAGAGTATGGATATCTCCGGGTTATATTTTTTAATAATCAGCCCTACAATAGCAGATACAAGCGCTATTGCGGCGGATTTCAAAATCAGTTCCATGGCTACAGGCTGAAGAGCGATTTAATAAGCGAAAAAAGTTCGCTTATCTTCTGCACAACGACCATTAGCACCACAACAAGCGCCGTTATTGTTGTCATCAGCGCCTGCTCGTCCCGCCCGGAGCGCTGTAGAAGGATATTTAAAACCGCAACAAGTATGCCTACCGCCGCAATTTTGAAGATGAGGTCAACGTCCACCGTGTTTTCTCCTAAATTAATACAATCACTAACATGAGCCCTGCCGCCGCCGGAAGCGCAAACGCCATACGGCATAACTGCGGATACTCCACTCTCAGTGCCTCATATGCCTTGTCCATGAAGGCCTGACAGCGCTCAATTGCGGATATCTCCGCGTCAACATCACTCTTGCCGAGCATCTGCCCAAGATGAATAATCTCGTTTTGCTCTTCCGTGCTCAGGCTTGTCAGTTTCTGCCGCGCCGCACTTGTCCATATAGCGGAAAAACCGCACTCGCCGAGCCCATCCATGTTCGTGTCAATGCTCTCAAAAAAGCTTTTGGTTTCGCCGCGGCTCCGCTCGGTCAAAAAGCAAATGAGGGTTGGCAGCATAGTAAGACGCGTTGAAAGCTCGCTTTTCATAAGCTGTAGACAGTTAGAGAGCGTGGAGAGCGTCTCTTTGCGTCTTTTAAGCGCCTGTAAACGCAGGCAGCCAATTGCCGCGCAGGACATAAGGAGCAAAACCGCACCTGCTGTTTTCATTGATATATACCGTGACAGGTATAGCGCCTGTCCGCGCCGCTCATATGTATTTCAATAATATTTTCAAAAATTCTCTCCTCAAGCAGGGTTTTGTACAATGCCCTGCCACCTAAGCCCGCCGCGGTATTCGCATGCGCCGTGGCAATAAGCCCAACCCCACAGCCGTAAACCTCGCGAATCGCGTTTATATCCTCGCTCTCGGTAATCTCGTCCATGGCTATTATCTCAGGGTTCATGCCGCGCAGAAGCATCAGCGCCCCGCGGCTTTTTTTCACGCCAATTAAAACGTCACTGCGCTCGCCCAAATCAAAGCCCATCCCCATGCTGTCCGCTGCGCTCAGCTCATTTCGCTCATCAATTACCGACACTCTGTAACCCGCGGCGGACAGACTGCGGATAAGCTCACGCAGGGCGGTAGTCTTGCCGCCGCCGGGAGGTGAAATTATCAGCGTGTTTTTAAATCCCCCGGACGTGATTTCGGCCACGGCCTTGTCGATATTCCCTTTAAATTCCGCCGGAATGCGGATATTGAGCGAGCTGAAATCCTTAAAGCCGCATATGCTGTCGTTCTTAATTACCGCCGTCCCGCAAACGCCTATGCGTATGCCGCTGTAGCTGATATAGCCTGAACACAGCTCAGGTAGATACGCGTGGAGCGAGGCACCTGTTGCTTTCTCCAATACCCGCTGAATATCGCGCCGGCTTACCGTATCCGCACTAAGCGGCCGCTCCCTGCCTGCAATCAGCGCCACGGGGACATAGCCGGGGCGCAAGCGTATCTCCTCGACAGCGCGCCCGGCAAGAACTTTTTTCTCCGTATACAGCTTGTCCGGAAGCAGTTCCAATGCTTTTGAAATAAAGTCCATTTGCATGCCCCCTTGTCTCTTACATCAAATCTATGCTGAGTTCAGTTAATTATTCTTGAATAATTTGAAGCAGTGTGCTATTATTCTATTTAATAACAAAGGCTTATAAGGACATATACTTACAAGCCCACGGTACAGAATGGAGATAAATAAAATGGAAATGAAAGTTTTATGGGCCGGCGCAATGCTTTTTGGCGGCTGGCTTTGGTTCTTCCTTTTTGTCAGGCAGTTTCTTTTCAACCTCACTGTCGCCTACCCGTTGATTAAGAGCATGAAAAACGCATCTGAGGACTTGATTCATAAGGCCGCTGTAAAGTATACGACCACTTCAATGATTATCTGCACAGTTTTTATTGCAATTGTAATCTTTGTTGTTCTTCGCTTTGCCAAGCCCTATCTTATCATCAGCTTCTTTGTCGGCGCTCTTGTGTGCTTTCTTATTCTTCTCAATAAGTTCACCCCCAAATGCCGCCAGATGTTTGACAGCTTCTGTGGAACATATTATCAGTTTGTTCCCGATGATGAACTCCGCACCGCCATGTTCAACAAGAAAACCAGCCAGATGAAACAGCGCCTGCACGCCATGGGCGTTAGCACCGCGTTCATCCCAGAGTTTACAAAATAAAATTCTCGCCGGGCGGTTTAATCCGCCCGGCGTTTTTGGTATTATCTTCATTTTTTTGGCCACGGGCTTAGTTTCCCATGGTCGACCAAGAAGGCTCTGTCGGCCATCTCGGCCATTGGCGTGTCCGAAAGCGAGTCAGAGTAGAATTCCTCGGTGTGCGCGCCCGGATACTGCGCCGTAAAGCGTCGAACCTTTTCGCTGTCGTGGCAGTTCAAACCGCGTATACGCCCGGTGTGCTTATCCATCACCGTGCCGATAAGCCGCACGCCGAGGCGCCGCACCGCAGGGGCGAGCAAGAACTCAGGCGAGGCGGAGATAATAATATCGTCATCTTTCCTCTGCTTTAAGTACCAGTCCCCTACTAAGCAGAATTTCTCATCCCAGAAGCGCTCAACTACAGCGTCAATATCGTCAATATATCGCAGGAAAGAGAATAGTTGCTCTTTCAGCTCCTTAGTGTCAATACGCTTTGCCGCATACTTTACCGCCTTTACTATCGTTTTAGGTATCGTGCGCCACACTGCGCCGGGGAAATTTCTCAAGCAGTACTTATAAAATGTTACCGAGCTGTCCTTGATATATATGGTCTCGTCAAAGTCGTAAGTATTCATGGCAGCTCACAGGACATAGTACACATAGTTATCCTTGCGCGGCTTCATTTCAGGCTCCTCGTCAGGATAGCCAAGGATGCAGTTGCCAACTCCTATATAGTCGCCCTCAATGCCCCACTTTTTCAAAAGCGCCTTACCCTCATCACTTGCAAACACCTCGCGGGCGCGGTTTATCCAACACGAGCCGAGGCCTATGGCGTGCGCGGCATTGAGAAGATTGCCCATTACAAGCGCGCCGTCAGGCACGGCGTTGGGGTTATGGGCATCCGCCAATATGATGAGCACCGTCGGCGCACCGTAAAACGGGTCAGCGTCGACATTCATTACAGCGGCGTTCAGTTTTGAAAGATGGGCAATCTCTTCCCTGTTTTGCACTGCAACTATAATCGGGGATTGCAGGTTTTTAGCCGTTGGCGCGGCAACGCCGGCGTTCAATACGATGTCCAGCTCATCGCGCGTAATCTGTTCAGGCTTATACTTGCGCACACTGCGGCGCGTCATAATATCCTCTATTGTTTTGTTCATAAAATATCTCCTCAGTATTTTTTCAGTATATTCCTATAGGTATTTATAAACATCAGTGCGGTGCAGACTAAATCCACAACTGCCGCCGCGATAATCGGCAGCACGCCGCACAGGGCAAGGATTACGAGCAAGAGCCGCTCCGCGACAAAGAGGAGGCTGTTTTCTATCGCGGCCTCGCTTGCAAGCTTGCAGACGCGCACAGCGTCCGGCAAGAGCTTCAAATCATCCGCCATTATGAGGACATCGGCGGCTTCAACAGCGTTTTCACAATTGAGCGCCGCGAGTGAAACACCCACGTCCGCTCTCTCAAGCGCCTCAGCGTCTCCCACCATGTCGCAGACATAGGCAAGGCTTGTTCTCTCAGGCTTCGTTGCAAGCAGATACTCAGTTGCGGATATCTTGCCCTCAGGTGTAAGTTCCGGTTTGACCATCTCAAAGTTGAGCGAAGCCGCGACCGGGCGCGCAACCGAGCGCACATCCGCCGTGAGCATAACCGTCTCTCTCACGCCGAGTACACGCAGCTCCTCAAGCGCGTCAAATGCGCCATCTCTCACCTTGTCACTCAAAATTATATAGCCGCAGTACTTGTCGTTTAGCGCGATATGGATCGCCGTCCCCGCGCGGCGCGGAACTGCACAGTGGATGCTGTGCTCCTCAAGAAGTGCCGCGTTGCCAACATATATGTGTCTGCCGCGAACGATGGTGCTGACACCACGGCCTGGTATAGTCTCCATCTTGCACCCATCCTGCGCATCTACATTAAAGCCCGCACAGGCGTCTTTTATTGCCTTGGCGATTCTATGTTCAGATTCCTGCTCCGCTAAGGCGGCAAGGCACAGCAAATCTTCCTCCGCCATACAGCTCGGCACGATGTCAATAATAGAATATTTCCCCTCGGTTATAGTCCCGGTCTTGTTGAAAACCATGGTCTTTGCGCGGTATAGTGCTTCAACAAAGCGTGTGCCCTTGATGACAACGCCGTTTTTCGCCGCCGCCGCAACGGCACCGAGATATGAAAGCGCGGTAGTCGCGCTGATTGCCGCCGTGTTTGACAAAAGCAGCAGAATTATCCCGCGCCCTATCCATGAGCGCCACTCGCCGTTGAATATGGGCGGTATAACTGCAGCGAGCAGCCCCGCCGCGGCGAGCACGGGCGTATAGATACGCACAAAGCGCTCAACAATCTTTTCGTGCTTTGATTTGTATTTTTGAGCATTGTTCAGCGCGCTGCACATTCTTGAAACAGTGCAGTCCTCAAATAGTTTAGTAACTCTTATACGCAGAGGAGCGGACACATTGATGCTTCCCGCGCAGATTTTATCGCCCCTGGAAACCGTGACAGTCTCATCACCGCCTGTAAGCATAGAAATGTCTACAGCGCTCATGCCCTCGATGATTACGCCGTCAAGCGCAATCATTTCACCGGGCTCGACGACAAAAACCATACCGCGCTCAGCATCCTGAGGGAAAATATTCTCCAAGCCGTCCTGCGTCTCGACATTGAGGCCGTCCGGCAGGCGCATGTTCATTTTATCGTATATTTTATCGCTTGTGGTGTAAGCTGCTGCCTCAAGAAGCTTGCAGACACGGTAGAGCACCATAACAGCAGCACCAGCATTAAACTGCGTAATAGCAAACGCCGCAATGGATGCCGCTATTATCATCACGCTGTCGTCTAAGTATTCGCCGGCGCTTATCTCCTCAATCGCTCGGATGACCACAGTATATGCCGCGGCCACAAACGGCACGGCAAAAACAGCGAGCTTTATCCAACCCTCGAAATGTGTAAAGCAGGCCGCTGTATATAATACAATCGCAAGTGTGGTCTCAATTATATTCCTCTTTGTAAAGCCAAAGTCCGAATGTACTCTTGCCTTTATGCGCTTTCCGGTCATAATACGCGGCAGGCGCCGCATATCTGAATCTATTATGGGCTTTTTTTCTTTTGGGGGAAGGTGCTTACTCATTTACTGCTCTCCTCCTGTTATGTTCGACGATAAGGCATATCGCGGCTGTCAGCATTATCCCGGCTGTAAAGCCTATTGAGTCAACAAGAACATCGCTGAATTCAGCCGAACGCCCCGGCACAAAATACTGATGCAGTTCGTCAGACAGCGCATATATAAAACAAAATATATAAGATATCACAGCTGAACAGGCAGCGGGCTGTGTGCAGCGGAAAAATAGCTCAGAAAAAAACAGCATGCTGCTGATGCCGAGCAGCGCATACTCAAACATATGCGCGTACTTGCGCACATCCTTTCCCGCGCCGTCGTCAGTCAATGGCGGCAGAAGTTCAATGAGCTCTTTTATCCGCTCAAGCACTCCATCACTGACCGCCTGTGAGTCACCGCCGTCCTGCGCCGAGAATATGAAAATGCCAAGCATAACCGCAAGCGTAAGGAAAAAATATATAATTAACCTTGTCGTGTGCTGTCTGTTCATTTTTCCCTCTGATGATAAAATACTCAAATTATTATACACAGTCAGGCCAATAAATTCAAGAAATGATTTATCAAGTTTATATGTATTGAAAACCGCAGGAGCAATGCCCCTGCGGTTTTGTGGG